>JBGTII010000174.1:0-5764 GCA_041745735.1 Pyrinomonadaceae bacterium
CAGTTTGCTCGGCTTTGCCGAGCGATCACCGTTTCCCCGCCCTTGACGCGGTCGCCGACTTTGACCATCAGCTCAACGGTGGCGGGCATTAATAGATCGGTTCGCGAGCTAAACTTGATCAGCCCAAACTTTTGTCCGCGAATCAGATTATCCCCTGCTTTTGGCCAACAAACAATCCGCCGCGCAAGGATTCCCGCGATCTGCGTACAGGTTACCGTCAAGCCCTCGCCCTCAATGACCAGCGCGTTACGCTCGTTCACAAGGCTCGCTTCGTCCTTGGTTGCGGGCATTTTTTTGCCTCGTGTGTAGTTGATCTCTTTGATCGTGCCGGTGATCGGCGAGCGGTTGATGTGGACATCGAGCGGCGATAGAAACACGCTCACGAGCTTGGTCGTATCTGTCAGATCGATCCGTGTCACAACCCCGTCCGCAGCCGAAACGATCAACCCCGCATCCTGCGGCACCTCTCGCTGTGGGTCGCGGAAAAAGTACATCATAAACAGCGCCACCGCCGCAAAAACCACGGCCACCGGCCACAGCCCAACCCACCCAAGCCCCGCCGCAATCACGACAGGTATCAAAATAAAAGGTATCCCTTCTCGAACCATGTTTAACAGTAGTCAGTAGTCAGTAGTCAGTAGTCAGTACCGGCGGCAAGAGTCGCTGCGTTTCCACCGACATAAAAGCAATGTTCCATACTACCACCGACCAGCGACAACTGACCACCGGCACCTGCCTGTTACTCTGCGGCCTTAGCGACTTTGCGTTAAAAAATCTCTCCGCGCCCTCGGTGTCTCTGTGGTGAATTCTCCCAAAGAAAAAGCCCGGCATCATCGGACACCGGGCGAAAGAGGAGGATCTTGAAGCCAAACTAGACCCTGACAGGATTTTCCTTTGCATAGCTGTAGGCACACCAAGCGGCGAATAGATGGATGACCCATCCCAAAACGCCAACCGATCCGATCCACGAAAAACCGGTCAGTATTAACCAAATAATGCCAATCAGTATCCGGCCATTATAGATCTGCCCGAGCCCGGGTATCAGTAAACTAAGTATGCCAGCCAGTAAAGGTTCTCTCATCGTGTGTCCAATTTGCCTCCGTAAATAGTTACGAACCGCCACTCGATTTGTTTCAGGATTTCTCTTAGCTCCCCGCCTTGGTTAAGGAGGGGTGGATGCCGCTTCGGCAGACGGGGTGGTTCGTTCTGACGAGGTGATGGGAGCAAACTACTACGGCTCACCGCCATCGGCTTGGTTGCTACTGAAAATATCTTTTATAACGCGTAAGCCGCTGATGGATCTGTTTCACGTTTCCAAAACTGCCACCGCTCATTGCCGTGTGCCTATTTCCGGATGTGACCGCCGTTTGTAACTAGTGAATCGCTGGCTGAAACGCCAAAACGGCCAGAAGTAAACCAGATCGCACCGTAGGTAAGGTGGTTTCGCATTTTGCCCCAAAACGGGCAACCCGCACGTCGACTAATTTGCGGCGGAGCAGGGTAACTATATTTCAGCCCGCACATCAAGGGACAAGTGACGAGTGACGAGAGGACTGACAACCGACAACTGACAACTGACAACTCCGTTGCACAGTTGACACATCGCCTAATCTGTGCTACATTCATTTCAAACATAGCAACGGAGGTTTTATGAGGGCAAATTGGAAAGAGTGTCAGTATATTGAGCGTTATAGTGTGCCGTGGGCGGGGCTTTATGTGACGCTGACGCGGTATGGCGAGATCCGGTTTGGTAAGCGGACATACGAGCGAATGGGCGAGCCAAAGGCTCTGCAGGTATATTTTGACGCGGCGAATAACCGCTTTGGGCTAAAAGCTGCGCACCTCGAGGCACGCAACGCATTTCCCGTGCGTCCAAAGGGCACCGGCGGCGGCCGTCTGATCAGGATACTCGGCGTGCTAAAGGAAAACCGAATTGAGATCCCCGAGACGATCCGATTCTTTGACGCCGATTTTGACGACGAAGGCATCCTCGTGCTCGACCTCCGCACCGCCCGCATCCCCAAAAGCGTCCGCGGCCATCCCAGAAACATCGCCCGAGCCGAGAGCTCCTCGGACTCCCCGCCTTGATCAGGAGGGGTGCGGCTTTCAGCCGTGGGGTGGTAGATCCTCCGCCAATTTTCCATTTTACTCGTTCCGTTTTACATTGGATGCTATGTACTCTCGCGACAAACGATCACCCACGCCCAAGAGCGAAGCCGTCTCGCGCGTCATGAGTGCGAACCGCGCCAATCAGACTCCCCTCCTGCCCGAGGAGGGGTGGACGCGTTTCGCGGACGGGGTGGTGGGAGTGCCCGAGCTAACCCTCCGCAAAGCCCTCTGGAAAGCCGGCCTTCGCTCCTCCATTCGTGACATTCGTGTAATTCGTGGCTAAAACTCCGGATAGTCGAATTTGGACTATTTGCCACCGATCGCTAACCTCGCTCTCGGAGGCAAATAGTCCAAAGATGAAGGCTCGCGAATACCCCGATGTTGTAAAAACAATCCTCGCCCGTCCGTGCAACGGATCGGGCGGCGGCATTCCGCTCACACGCGGCGAAGTGGCAATGTTATTTATGGATGGTTACGCCGGAGACGACCCGGGATTGCTCGACATCCGCTCCCAAGGCTACGGCGAAGACGACGACTGGGACGGCTTAACCTATGACGACATTTTTAGCTGCGACGAAGGCCTCGACGCCACATTCGTCTGGACAAAATGGGAACCACTAGAACTCTGGCCGGACCGGGATTCATTTAGAGGCGAGTGGGAGTCAGATTAAGTGTTATTCCTCAGATTCAGCTTGATATTTGTTCTGAATGGATCTCTTTATTAGCCAATCGTAGAGATTCTCTAAAAATTCGAGTTCTTCCTCCGTTACAGAATATGAGTGAAAATTTTGATTACGTATTCGCTCAAGGCTTTGCATCCAACTGGTCTTCTGCTCCTTGCTTACGTTTCGTTTTTCTTCGCCTGGCCGCGTATAGTCTCTCTCGAAAATATTTTGCCAGTTCTTCATCGCAATTTCTCGATATACGATGATTGTGATGCAGTCCCATGGCTCGACCTCTTTCTCCTCATCGTCGATATCGCGGTTTTTGTTGAACGCTTCTGTGACTGCTTTTTCAGCGAATTTGGGGGGAATTCCTCGCTCAAACCATTTCCTGCCATAGTGTTCTTCTAATTTCTCTTTGAAGTGCTGTTTGAAATGCGTCTCAATATCACGAATGATTTGGAACGCCCTCTCATTAAACTGCTTTTCTTCTCGATGAAACCATTCAGCCATTCCTTCCGGCTCAAAATCAGCATAGACGTCATGAATGGCCTTTTGGAAGGTGCGCCAGTATTTGGTATCGCCAGTCGAACCGTAAGAAGACTTGAGTTCAGCTTTGGCTTCTTCATCGGAGTTCTTAAGAAAAATAATAACGGGATCAATGTATGTCTTTGATTCGTCAAAAATTTCTTTAGCTTGGGCTTTATAAGGATCGATCGTTTTCTGAGCAATCAGAAAATCGATAATGTCGCTAAATACCATTAGCAGTCCGTAAATGCCCTTGTTAATTACAAGCATCCCAGCGTCACCTTTCTCCCATTCTTGGGGCACGTTTTCCGCCACGTACTGAAAGGATAGATTTAGGAATCGACGCAATTTGTCATAGGTGTCGTCAAGATTCCCATTATAAATAGTTCCCAAAGACTCAATTTTTGATGCCGTGACTTTACCCAGTAGATTTCCTCGTCGGAGAGCGTTTTGAATCGCCTGAGTCGTAATGGGCTTCTTATCCTCCCCAATGGAAATCATATTGTAGAGGGGCGATGTCCGATCCTCACCTAGGTATATGCCTATCCTAGAACACAGAGCCTTAAACTGCTCCGTGTAATTTTTTGAGGTCCACAAGAGATCGGCGTTTAAAGTATTGCGCAGATCCTTTGAGACAGCTTTTTGGTTCTCGTTTATCTGCATAAATAATTTGATCTGATCCTCGCGACTCAGATTATTAAATGCCACGACTGGGATTGTATTACTTTCTCGAAACTTGCTATCGGCATACCCGTATAGTCGATGCTGTCCGTCGATGATGAATGCACTTCTATACTTCTTGGGCAAATGAAGTAGGCCAGCCCTGGATTCAGTGGACTCTACTTGCGTGTTTGCTGGCTCAAATTTTAAGCTCTGTCCGTCAATATTTATCACAATGGAATTAGGGAAGTACCCCCCGCCATCAATAAAGTCACGGACACTTTTTAGCCTGCCTTTCTTAATTAGGCGTTGATAGGTTGGCATCATAGCTACATTTGCTCTATTCCGATGCAACACATATCCGATTTTTAGAAGTTTGTCGGGCTCTAAGGCGAAAGAATAGTAACGATGGCCACCCATTTTCCCTTCGACGGCAGGGACGCGGTTTTCCATTTCAGGGATTTCTTGATCTGCGAAAATATTTCCGAGAAGTTGATATTTGCTAGCACGGCCTAGCTGTGAAAAAAGTTGGTTGAAATACTCGATATTATCTTCGTCAAAATGTACTCCGCCGAACGATTTGAGTCGTAATTCGTCCTCTTCCGATATCGCAAGATTATGTGTAGCAAGAATGAACTTAATCTTATGTTTTACATTAGGGAAGAGGGATCTTACCGTGTTACTAAGACCCTTAATTTTGCCAGCGGTGGCTTCAAGCTCCTTCTTGAAGTCGCCGCGACGACTTGTTTCCGCGGTTTTGCACTCCACGATTAAAATGGTTTCATCATCCTTGGCGAAAACATCAATCTGCTGTGTAAGTTTGGGATCGTCCTTACTATACGGAAGGTGAAATTGCCTGTCTCGATTTAGGAAGTTGAAACCGATTTGAGCAAATAGAGCCCAGACCTTATCTTCGAAGAGCACATCAAGAGTTTTGGACCGTCTAACTCTGATTTTGTGCTTGAATTCTCTATCAAGCTCCCAATTATCTTCTAAATATTGCTCTAATTGCTTCGGAGGAATACTGGTAGTTATGTATGGATTCTTCCTTTCCTTGATCAATATAGGTAATTCTTTAGACCCGACTAACTTACCTAGCAATTCGATTTTCGTATTTTCATCCATAGGCTCACTTGCACGAAGCAGTTCTAGACCAAATTCGTAATTACATACTCAGAAGTTATGGCTCGCTTGTCGATCTTACTTGTAATCGTACTGTGGCGAGAGAACTCAATTAATTTACCGCGACCTTTATATAGAGCTTCGATACTTTGATGAAAGGCATTAGTTAGCAGGAACTTTGCGCCCTTGCCCTTAATGGCTTCGACCATGTCTGCTAAGCGAACTTGGTCCTCCCAAGTGAATAGCTTTTGGTTGTATTCAATAAAACCGTTATTGGAATGCATGACCGTATAAGGCGGGTCAAGAAAGATGAAATCGTCCTTTTCCACTCGATCAATTACACTGCCAAAATCTTCGGACGCAATTTGCGTATTTTTTAAGGCAAGGTGAATTGCATGAAGATTTGATGTTGTGAATACAGGGGCCTCATCGTAATGACCGTATGGGACGTTAAACTCACCTTTCCGATTCACACGATAAATCCCGTTGTAAGACATCTTATTCAGGAATATAAAGCGTGCTGCCATCCAAGCTAAATCGTCAGTTTTCTGGGCTCTGAGAGCGTAATAACTTTTTTCGTTTCTTTTAAATGACGTTAAGTGGTCAATAACCGGATCGGGTGCGATCTTCAGTTGTTGGTAGGCATTTACCAGTTCGGAATTGAGATCTGAAAGGAAGGAGAT
>JBGTII010000175.1:0-19003 GCA_041745735.1 Pyrinomonadaceae bacterium
GACCTGGCGGCAAATCCGGAAAAAACGTGGAAGCCGCAGGAATTGCTCGCATATCTGCTTGATGAAAAACCGCCGTTTGAGCCAGGCAAGAGCTGGGATTATTCGGACACAAATTACATTGTTTTAGGCATGATCATCGAAAAGGTGACGGGCAAAAAGTTCTACGACGAGGCAAACAAGCGTCTGATCAAGCCGCTAAAGCTGATCAACACGATCCCGCAGGACGGCCTGAAACTAAAGGGCGTGATCCAAGGCTATGCCGGGGCGAACAATCCGTTTGGCGGCAAAGACGAGATGATAGCGAATGGCAAATTTATCATCAACCCGCAGTTTGAATGGACCGGCGGGGGCTGGGCGACAACCGCTGAGGATCTCGCGCGCTGGGCCAAAATGATGTACGAGGGCAGAGCTTTTGATCAAACGCTGCTCTCGCAAGTGCTCGACGGCGTTGCGGCACCGATGCTCGGGCGCGAGACAAAATATGGTCTCGGCGTAATTATCCGCAAAACCACCACCGGGACATCGTACGGACACAGCGGCTTTTTTCCCGGTTACATGACGGACATGATGTATTTTCCGGAACAAAAAATCGCCGTAGCCGTTCAGGTTAATACAAGTGTCGGACAAAATTTGGGCAAGCCTCTCGGCCGGGTTTTGGTCGAAACGGCCGATCTGATCACAAAACAAACTGTTAAATAAAGGCTTTGGTTGGGGAATCCATACCACGTTAAAACCATTATTTACATTGGGCCGCGACAACCGTTCGCGGCCCTTGCTGCATCTGAATCCTAAATCCACAAAAGGGAGTATTGGTAGGTATGAAAGCACTAATGATCGTCGCTATTGCGTTGTCAGCATTTGTGACCGCCGTTTCTCAGGGCGTTGCAGGTTCGGGCGTCACCGCCGAAATGAGGACGGAGGCGAATAAATATTACTCAGCCTCGGACTGGACGAACGCTGTCACCGCTTATGAAAAGATCGTCAAACTTGAACCGGTAAATCCGAATGCCAATTATCGTCTCGGATTGTCATTTCTTAACCTGAACAAAACGGCCGAGGCTCAGACGCATTTGGAAAAGGCAATGACGGCCTCTCCAAACCCTATTTTTGCCCTTGGGCTCGCTCGTGCATATGCTCGTGCCGGCAACAAAGCCAAAGCGTTTGAGGCTCTTGATAAAAGCACCAAGGCCGGCGGGGTAGCTCCGGAAACTCTAACCGCGGAAAAAGATTTTGCCCAGTGGAAAGATGATGCGGGATTTAAAGATCTGGTCACAAAGTCGGATCTGGCGGTGAACCCGTGCAAGGCGAGCCCGGAGTTTCGTCAGTTCGACTTTTGGATCGGCGAATGGGATGTCAAAAATCCGCAGGGTGTGCCGTCGGGTTCGAGCAGCATCCAGTTGATCTTAGGCCAATGCATCATTTTTGAGAACTGGTCGGGCGGCGGGGGCTCGAACGGCAAGAGTTTTAATATCTACGACACCAAAGATAAAAAATGGCACCAGACCTATGTCGATGATAAAGGCACGTTCGCTCATTACATCGGCGGCTTCATTAACGGCGAAATGGTGATCACAGCCGACACGGTTATCGGCGGTAAAAAAACGTTGGCGAAAATGACGTTTTCAAAAATGCCCAACGGTGATGTGCGTCAGCATGGTGAAAATTCGACAGACGAAGGCAAAACCTGGACGACATCGTTTGACCTGATCTACTCAAGAAAGAAATCTTAAGAGGAAAATATGAAAACATACTTACAGCGAATTTCCGCGATAACGGCGTTTCTTTTAGCAGTTGTGATCGGTGCATTTTCATTGAATGGACGTATGATAGTTAAAACTGCAGATGCACAAACCGCTCCGTCACCCACGCCCGCGACGGCGGAGTTTGACCAAAAGGCGGCGCTTGCCAAGCTGCGCGAGCAGATCAAGGGCAAGGAAAAAGAGCCCGCATCGGCGGTCTTCAAAAATATACAGACGATGAAAGATCGGCCCGCGGGACAGCTCTTGGCGGTGATGGAATTTGGCTATTCGCGTTCGCTCGGTGTCACTTGCACACATTGCCATGTGTCCGATAAATGGGAATCTGAGGACAAACCGCAAAAACAGATCGCCCGAGATATGTCAGCGATGGTCGGCAGGATCAATGGCGAGATGCTCAAAGGCATCAAGAATCTGAAAAGTGCGTCGCCGACGGTCAATTGCACTACATGCCATCGCGGACAGGTAGTGCCCGCTCTAAATCTGCCGATGCCAAAGACCGAATAGCGCCGGCGGCGTCTTGAATTGACCGCAACTAGCGTTACAATTACAGACATTCCATTTCACCGGAGAGTAATGATGAAAAGAATGTTTGCCGTAGCCGTCGTCCTTTTTTCGCTGATCACCCCTGTCCTAGCCGTCGATATGAGCGCCGAGATCAACGCGGCGACCGCCAAGGCAATGCCGCAGGTGATCGAATGGCGGCGACACTTTCACCAACATCCTGAGCTGGGCAATCGCGAATTCAACACATCAAAAATGATTGCCGAGCAATTGCGAAAGCTCGGCATCGAAACGCGCACCGGCATTGCTAAAACCGGCGTCGTCGGCATTTTGAAAGGCGGCCAACCCGGGCCGGTGATCGGGCTGCGTGCCGATATTGACGGCCTGCCCGTGACGGAGCGTGTCGATGTGCCGTTCAAATCGGTCGCAACGGCGGAGTATAACGGCCAGACCGTCGGCGTTATGCACGCTTGCGGGCATGATACGCATATCGCGATGTTGCTTGGCACGGCCCAGGTGCTGTCGGGGATGAAGGACAAGATCAAGGGAACGGTCATGTTCATCTTTCAACCCGCCGAAGAGGGTGCACCCGCGGGCGAAGAGGGTGGTGCCGATCTTATGGTCAAAGAGGGCGTCATGGACAACCCGAAGATCGACGCGATCTTTGGCATACATATAAACGCTCAAACCGAGGTCGGCAAGATCGGTTATAAACCGCTTGGGTTTATGGCGGCGAGCGATTGGTTCACGATCAAGGTAAAAGGGCGACAGTCGCACGGTGCATATCCGTGGCGCGGTATCGATCCGATCGCGGTCGCATCTCAGATCTATACGGGCCTGCAGATGATCGTCGCCCGCGAATCCGATCTGACAAGATCGCCGGTCGTTATTACGGTCGGCAAAATAAACGGCGGCGTGCGTGAAAACATCATCCCCGAAGAAATGACCATGGCGGGCACGATCCGCACCCTCGACACAGGGGTGCAGAAAGACGTGCATAACAAGATCCGGCTAACTGCCACAAAGATCGCCGAGAGTATGGGTGCGACGGCTGAGGTGACTATCGAGATCAAAACGCCGGTCACATTTAACGACGCCGATCTGGTGCGAAAAATGGTGCCTTCGCTTGAAAAAGCGGCGGGCCGCGAAAACACACGCGAGGTGCAATGGGTGACGGGAGCCGAAGATTTTGCGTTTTACGGAGCGAAAGCCCCGGCGTTTTTCTTTTACGTCGGCGGCATGTCAAAGGGCAAAGACCCGAAGGCAGTTGCAGACCATCACACGCCCGATTTCTTTATCGACGACAGCCGCCTGGATGTCGGCATCAAGGCGTTTTGCAATATTGTGTTTGATTACAAATAGAAACGTGGACTCGGGACGTTATTGCTCTGTTCTGGGCCTGCGTTCGCGGCCGCGGCCACGTCCGGGAACAAAGTTGTTGCGTCCCTCGCCGCGAAAGAGCGGTGTAAAGACCCATTTAGAGTGATTTTCGATACCGTAATAGGTGATGACCGATTTGCTGCGGTCCTGGCTGGCGACGCCGATGAATGGCGTATTTTCGGTAAGGACCTCGGTGTCAGAGTCGTCCGGAGCTTGCAGATCGTCTTCGGAGTCGGTGTTCAACGAATTGACGATGACCAAGCTGTAACGGTCAAATGTTGCGCTCGTGTTGGCCGGTAAAATGCCTCCGTTGTAATCCTGCACACGCTTTGCGAACGGACCGAGTGTATTAACATCGGCTTTTATTAGCCGCCACCGCCCGTCTTCGCTCAGGGGATCGATCGCAGCTGAGGCTCTCAATATCTGTCGTTTTTTTGTTCCCTGCGGGAGCCCGTCGATCAGGTCGTCCATCGAACTGGGCAGTTTTGCTCCCCGATAAAACTCGACATACTGGCGGATCGCTTCGGCAACCTCTTCGCCGCGGCGGATCGCTTCAAGCTCTTTTTCACGCTGGACCTCTTGCTGGACGACCGGGGCGACAGCGAGCAGAGCTACCGCAAAGACCGCCATGATCGCCATGACGGCGAGCAACGTCATGCCGCGTTCGTTTTTACGATCAGTAGCCGTCACCATCTCCATCATCATTGTCGTCAACGTCGTCTTCCTTGCCGGGGGTACGTTTGGGTTGCGGCTGCGGCGGAACGTAGCGGGGAACATTGGTCGGTATTCCTGGAATGCCCGCCGGCACACCTCCCGGATTTGTAAATGGCGAGGAGCCGCCGGTTCCTGTGCCTGTTCCAAAACCAGTGCCCGTACCGCCGGTTGTAGGACCTTTCATAAGCGGTAAACGATGTTTGAAACCGAGACTCACGTCCTCAAACACCACTTCGACATTTGAAATATCGACCAACCTAAACCGCCCTCCGAGAACGTCATTTAGTCTCGCTCCGAATGGCGTCGGACGGCCTCCCTCGGTGAAATAGGCCGTGTCGTTGTTATACCGCTTGCGGCCGATCATGCCGATATATTGAAAGCCGGGACGCGGTGGTGCCTGCACGTTCAGCATCATTTGGTTCGAATAAAGCTTGCCGTCCGGTGTCTGGACGATGATCTGACGCGCTCCCTCTTGCTGGATAAAGTTTGCCGGGACATCGGCGACAAGCTTTTGCGCGTTAACAAATATCGTCGGCATCTCGCTCTGGTTAAAGTAGATACGCGAATCAGCGGTAAACTTATCGCCGTGGACCTCCAACCGAAATGCAGGCGAACCGGCATAGATCGCTTGTGGATTTAGCGACATAAGAAACACCGGTGGTGTCGGGGCCGGAGTAGCCGGTACCGGTGTTTTGATCGGTGTAGGCACGGGCGTAGGGCATTCGGCACCCTTGCACGGTGGCGGTGGCTCATAAAAAGCAAATATATTGCGGCCCGGATCCGGTGCCCCCGATCCACCGGGACGGTAATCGACCGGCGTTGTCTGATAGACAAAATCTTGTTCGCCTACGGTTGGCAGCGGGCGCGTTGTGTCAACGTTTCGCGGTGTTACGATCGGCCGCGGCGTTGCCGACGATTTGACGGTCGACGTCGTGCTGCCAAAAAAACTACGGCCAAAGGCAAGGTACAGAGCAACAAGCGCGACCAGTCCGAGCAACGCGGCGGCGATGATCTTGTTTCTCTCGGTCGTTGATTTGCCTTCAAATAGAGCCATTTACTACTGTCCTATCACCGGTGCCATCGGTGCAAAATCCGGGCGGCGAAAATACGCGGCCATCTCGATCTGCAGGCTGACCACCTCGCCATGCATTTTGCCTTTTGGTCGCTTTACCTGGGTCGCCGTCTGGACACTAGGCTGATTAAATCCCGGTAAACCGCCGGCGATCACGGGTGCGGCCTGGGTATTCTGCTCCTTTTGCCCATCGGAGTCCGACGGGGCAAGTTCGACGGCGCTGACGACGATAAATTCGCGTCCCGACTCGACCTCGCGGATAAAGCGGCGGAGATTTTGATACGAACCCTCAAGCGTCACGGTCACATACACGCCGGGGAACAGGCTGCGAAACTTGGCGCGTCCGCGTTCTTCGTCTGTTTCCTGCGTGGTGTTTATATCAATGATCTCGAGCGGAGCGTAATCGGGCCCCGAGGTATTTACGAGGCCATATCCGCGGATGAGGCCGTTCAAACGCTGATAGAGTGCCGTCTGGCCGTTTGTGGTTGCGGGCAAAAATCTCGTCTGAAAATCGTCGACGCTGGTCAACAGTGTTGCGACTTGAGCCTCGGTGCTGGTGATCTGGCCATATTTCGAGCGGGCCGATACGAGCTCGGCTTCGAGCCGGTCAGCTTCGGATCTGTTTTTGGCAAGCTCTTGATTCGACGGCAGCACGAGAACGAAATAAAGAAATCCGACCCCGATCAGCGTCATAAAACCGATTGCAACTGCGGCGATCTCAAGAGGCCCCCACATGCCGCCATAGACCTTGCGTGGGCGGTTCGGAGGCACCGTTGGGGTCAAGATAATAGACTCGACGGGCTCTGGGGTTTCGATGATCTCGACCACTACTGGATCCTGTTCGGCCATTATTGTCCACCTCCTTCCGGGTTTTGGGCAATTTCGGTTGTCGGTGCGGCGGCGTAAATGTAGGTCGGCGTATAGATCACGCGAAATGTATATTCTGTGTAAGTGACACGCTCAGTTTCCTGCCGGTCCTGTCCGCGTAATTCCGCCTGAAAGAGGCCGGAATTATTCATATTTTCGATCATCACCATCACAGCCGGGTAATCGCGTGATAGGACGCCAAGCTCGAGCTCGGCCCTGATACGTTCGCCATCCTGGTACACGTTGTTGACGGCGACACGCGACGCGCTGACGCTGCCGGGTAATACTGCTTCGAGATCTGAGAAGAGACGCGACCAGCCAAATGTTTTGTTGGCGACGAGCTTATGCGAAGCTGAAAGCAGAGCTTTTTGATCGGGCGTCAATAGCTGCTGCACCTTTTCGCCCTCACCCTTGAGCCGAGCTATCTCTGCCTGACGCTCAAGTATAGCGGTCGCAAGCAATTCGTTCTGTTTCTTGTTCTCGTTCAGACGCGCCAATGAAAACACACCCGCTACAGCACTGACGACAAGCATCAAGGCCGCGAGCAGATATGGTAAAACCCTGTTTCGAAAGGGGTTAGTGGCGAGGTTAAGCTTAGTTATCACCTTAAAAACTACAAATCATCAAACGTCAGACACAAAAATAAATCTTAGCACGAAAGATTTACGTTGTCTTTCACGTTCTAATCCACGTAAATGTTGCAATTTTTAGCGACGGCGTGAGGGTAGGATGATCTCCGCAGATTGTGCCGGGAGCTCGCTATAGACCGCGACACTGTTGCGTCCGCCGCGTTTTGCCCGGTAAAGCGCCGAATCGGCCATCTCAACCAGCTCGATCGGATCCGAAGAGTCGACGGGAAATGACGAAACGCCAATGCTGACGGTGATATGATGCGTCTCTTTTTTCTTGCCCTGACGGACAACGCTGAAAGGGTATTCTTCGATGGTCGAGCGGATGCGCTCGGCGGCGACCACTGCCTGAGCAAGATCGGCGTCGAGTAAAAACGCGGCAAATTCATCACCGCCAAATCTCGCTGCCGCGTCGCCGCTGCGGAGATTTGTTATTATCGAAAATCCGATCTCTTCGATCGTCTTGCTACCGGTCAGGTGTCCGTAGGTGTCGTTGACCAGCTTAAAATTGTCGCCGTCCATCATCAGTACACAAAACGGGCGATCTTCCGCCGTCGCACGACCGGCTTCACGCCGCAGCTCGGAAAAGAACGAGCGGCTCGACAACAGTCCGGTCAGATCATCGTGTGATATGAGACGGTGGATCTGACGCTGATATTCACGGTCGATCTCGTCGAGCAGATCAAACCGCAGGATCGTCTCACCGATCGAGATCTTGTCGCCATTCTCAAGCACCTCGCGGCGAACGCGGCGTCCATTAAGAAATGTGCCGTTTCGCGAATCGAGATCCGTCAGGATGTACTGAACTTTTTCTGTCGATGTGTCGGCGGTGACCATCGCGTGTTTTCGTGAGACTTGAGTATCGTTGACGCGGACATCGGCCTCAAGCGCACGTCCCATGATGACCTCTTCGCGCTCAAGCGGGATAGGCACAGCGATAAGCTCGCCACTCAAAAATACGAGTGCGGGCTTGATGTCGCGTCGAACTATTTTGGAATCGTTCATAGGGAGGCCTACGGCGGCGGGAGAGGTAAATTATAGGATAACCTAATCTTTGGCGTAATTTCCAGAGTTTTCTGCTCGGGCGATTAGCCGTTATGATGCCTGAAAGGGCTATAATCTTTGCAAAACTAGAAACGCGGACGGATCGATATTATGTATTGCGAAAAATGCGGAGCGGATAACTCGGAAGCAGCCAAATTTTGCCGAAAGTGCGGAGCCGACATGGATAATGAGATGGAAACGCGGGTCGCGGTCCGTGAGAATGCGAGCGGTGACGAAACAGAGATATTTTCGATCAGCCCGACGCTGATGTTCGTCAAGGCCGGATACGTCCTGGCCGCCATCGGAGCATTGTTCTTCGTCGCTTTGCTGAGTGTGTTTTTGTCGGCGGTTGTTTCGGTGTGGCTCGCGATCTTACTTTCGTTCGCGCTGTTCCTGATACCGGCTTTTTACCATTTCAAGCAAAAGCTGGTTCGTTACAGGCTTACCGATTCGACGCTTGAGATCGATTCAGGATTTATTTCCCGCACGACGCAAAATGTGCCTATCCGGCGGATTCAGGATGTGACAGTCACGACCTCGGTATTGCAGAGATTGCTGGGATTTGGAGATCTCGTCGTTGATAACGCCAGCGAAGATGGGGCAAAGGTTGTGCTAAAAAATATCAACACGCCCAAACAATACGCCGACAAACTACTCGCCCAAATGCGAGAAAGCGAAAGGTGAGCCATGTGACTCACCTTAGTTATTAGATCTCCGCTTTTTCGTCCTTATTCACGTCTTCGAGGAACGGCGTTTCGTCGCCATCTGACTGTGAATAATATTGATAATATCCCGAGCCGTAATAATCGTATTCCATCGAACCTGACTTGATACCGTTTAGCACGACACCGTAGATACGCGCACCGATCGTATTAACACGCTGTTTGAATTGACGCATCAAGTGGAGCGAGCTCTTATTAGCCATCGCGACGAGTACCACACCATCAACTAAGGTTGAGAGGATCGACGCATCGGTAAATGAGATCGCCGGCGGCGAATCGATAATGATGTGCTTGTAACGTCCGCCAAGAAACTCTAACAACTCACGCATCTCATTTGAACTCAAAAGCTCAGCCGGATTTGGGGGGATCGGGCCGCTGGTAATTATCTTTAACCGCGGCAGATCCTTATAGGTGCGGATGATGTTGTCGGTATTTTTGTCGCCCGACAGATAGTTGGTCAGCCCTTGCGTATTCTCCAAACCAAAATGGCTGTGGAGCCTCGGACGGCGAAGGTCGCAGTCAATGATCACGACATCGGCATCGCCCTGAGCAAGCGTGATGGCGGTGTTGATCGCTGTAGTCGTCTTACCCTCAGAAGGCTGCGACGACGTTACCAAAATAGTTTTCGGCGGTTTGCCGGCTGACGAAAAGAGCAGCGATGTGCGGAGATGCCTGTAAGCCTCGGCCATCGGCGAATTGCGCTCTTCGAGACTGATAAGCGCTGCAGATGCCGGATTTCCATTCCCGTTTCCATTTCCGTTCCCGTTAGTGATCCCTCCGGTGAGCAGCTTTCGCTTTTCGTTGTTGAGATAATGCGGGATCAGAGCGAGGGTCGGCAGTCCGAGATGGCGGCTGACGTCATCTGACGTACGAACCGAATCATCGAGATAATCGAGTAAAAACGCAAGACCGATACCGGCGGCGAGCGAGAGCATCATCGCGATAAAGATATTGCGTGTCCGCTGAGGGCCGGTGGGGGCTGTCGGTGTGACGGCTTTGTTTTGTATCTTGATATTGTCAGGGCGGCCGCTGGTCAGTGCCAGTTCTAACTCTTTTTGTCGCTGGGAATACGTATTGATCAGTTCGCGATTATTCTTTAGGTCATCCTTTAATGTCGTGAGCCGCGTTTCGGCCTGTCCCTCGACATTTGCCTTGGCGGCGGCTTGTTCAAACGCCGCACGCTGGCCGGCCTCACGCTGCTGGGCGGCACTTAGTTGGGAACGCAGGCTGGCGAGCACTTCGCGTTCGGCACTCTCGACAAGCCTTTCGCCCTCGGCTTTGATCTTTTCGGTAACATCTTTTTTGATACGAACCTTTTGTGCCTCAAGCTCTCTGATCTGAGCATCGATCGCAACGACATCTCTATAATCCGGCGTGTATCGTACTAAGAGGGCTTTTCGCTTCTCATTTGCCTCATCGATCTTTTTGTCGATGGCGTCAATACGGTTGTCGAGATCCATCTGACGCTTGATATTTTGGCTGCGTGCATCTTGGATCGCTCTATTGTCCGGCACGACAGCAAGGATATCGCCCGTACCGCGTGCATTGATCGCAGCGTTGTACTGGGCGAGTATTTTGCCTGTTTCCTCTTGAGCAGTGCGATATTGGGTCAAAAGCGTTTGGAGATCCGCGGCTCGAACTTCGCTACCCTTGTCCTGAAGAGCAAGATTGCTCGACTGCATTACCATGATCAGATCATTTTCTTGTTTAGTGATGGTTCCCCGCAGTTCTTCGATCGATTTTTGCAGATCCTCATATGCCTGCTGTGTTCCGGCAGTCTCGCGATCGGCGTCTTCTTTGATAAACAGCTCGGCGACCTTGTCGGAAACTCGAGCGGCAAGCGCGGGGTTTGTATTATCGACCGTTATATTAACGAGGTTAGTCCGCTCTACTTGCTCTACATTAAGTCCTTGGATCAGTGACGCCGCGTAAGTTTCGGCACGCTTATTTTCCTCAGGCGTCAGTTGGGCTTCGTCTGACTTGTTGGTAATCACGGACGAATCCGTGATCACCGGAACAGCATTATCGGTATCAGTTTTCTTTTCTCCGCCTGAGAATAACGAGCGTATCGAGGCAAGGATACCGCGATTCTGATCGCCAAGAAGGTTTGCGTCGCGCTGTAAGCCGAGAGCGATGACGACGTGTTTCATCAGGCCCTGATTGCGAAGTAGCTGCAATTGCGTATTGTAATATTTTTGGTCATCGCCAAAGTTGATATTGATCGCCTCTTTTTGCGTTTGCGGCGGCCGGCGCGGCTCAATGATCAGCGATGTTTTGGCTTGGTAGATCGACTGTTGACGGTATGAGTAAAACGCGGCCGCGGCGGTCATCAAGATGGTGATCGCCAAAATGATCGGCAATCGCTTATAGACGATATTAAAATACTGTTTGATCGACCGCTTGCCATCGACAGCGTCGTCATAAACAGACGAATATCCTGGGCCAAAATCAATCTGGCTCACACTTAGATCGTTCGTTACCGGAAGAGGCGTGAGCCTCTGATCGTTTTCCATACTGCTAAATACTTCCTAACCGTCAGAAACGCGCGTAATGCGGCGCAAACTTGCTTTATACCACATTAAAGGCGCTATTTCACCAATATATTATACAGTCTAGCATTTTGAACTGTGAAAGTTTAGCCCTTTTTGTCTGGCGCTATTGGGGAATGTTATATTTTAAGTTTACCCGCTGACTCAAATTCCGGGTAAATGGAATGTGATATGACCGAAGTTTCCAAAAATAGCGAACAGTTTAGTGAGCACGATATCGAACTTGGCATCGAAGGGTTTAGTTTTGCAGATCTTTTTGACGCCGGACGGTTAAAGGATCTGGCTGACAAATTTTACGCTGACGTCGAAAAGCAAGAACCGCTCTTGCACGACGCACTGTCAAAATACATCGCTGCACGCGGTGAAGGCTTTGAACGCCGCGTTGAGTCAAAGATACTGACCGATGCCGCACCTTTTCTTTCGGATTTTATCGCAAGGTTGTTTAAGATTACGGGTGAGAACAAAGAGCTTGAGTACGACATAACCGTCCAAAATCCGGTGTGGAAATACAAATTTTTTGTCCAGCGTCGGGCCGCAAAAAAATATAAACCCGAACAGCTCGCCGAGCTTAACGAAGGGGCATTGTGGATCGCTCTGACGCAGCTTCGCAATGCGGCGTTTGACGAGACCCTGGTCCGCGACGAAGAACTGTCGATCGCCGAGATGACTTGCCGCCTGCTCGACGCCGAAGAAGTTCTTGGCAAGGAGCAGGACGCGATCGCACCGTCCGTTCACGATACTGTCGTCCGTATCAACGCGGCTTATGAAAAGCTTAAGGATGCAGAGTTTGGCAAAGCATTTTCAGGATTTGTTCTACAGCAGGACGCCGTGGGCGATCTGCTAAGCGTTAAAGCTGCTTTGAATCTGGTCGAGGCGTGGTCAGCCGCTGCATTTAACAGCAAAAGCAAAAAATGGCATAGCTTTAAGGTGCCGCACGGCCTCGATTATCAAAACCTCGTCCACCTTATCCATCCCGAGCCGACGCTGCACAATATTATGCGAGGGTCGGAGGATATCCTCAGAAAACGTGACGGTTTTAAGCTGACCGATGATCGCGGCACGATGCGCGACGCGCTGAACGAGATCGATTACTGCATGATCTGCCATGAGCGGGAAAAAGATGCATGCCGGACCGGCCTTCATGAAAAAGACGGCACGGTACATCGCAACCCGCTCGGCATCAAGACCGAAGGCTGTCCTTTGGACGAACGTATCTCCGAGATGCACATGCTCAAGGGTCAGGGCGACGCTATCGGTTCGCTGGCACTGATCACGATCGACAATCCGATGTGCGCAGGAACCGGCCATCGCATCTGTAACGACTGCATGAAAGGCTGCATCTTTCAAAAGCAGGAGCCGGTGAATATTCCCCTTACCGAAACAGCATCGCTCACTGATGTCCTGAATCTGCCATACGGATTCGAGATCTACAGTCTGCTGACTCGTTGGAATCCGCTTAATGCAAAACGTCCCTATTCACTGCCGTACAACGGCAAAAATGTGATGGTCGTGGGCCTCGGCCCCGCGGGATACACCCTTGCTCATTATTTGCTCAACGAAGGCTTTGGCGTCGTTGGCATTGACGGGCTAAAGATCGAACCGCTTCCCGAAAAGTGGACCGGCAAAAACGGCACGCTCTGTCCAAGACCGATACACGATCTCAGCGAGATAACAGAGCAGCTTGACGAACGCATTCTGTCGGGTTTTGGAGGCGTTTCGGAATATGGCATCACCGTCCGCTGGGATAAAAACTTTTTAACGATGGTTCAGTTGATGCTGACGCGTCGCAAGCGATTTCGAGCCTACGGCGGCATACGGTTCGGCGGAACCATCACGATCGAAGACGCGTGGGATTTTGGGTTTGACCATATCGCCATCGCGACGGGAGCCGGCCGCCCGACGATAGTGCCGATGAAAAATAACCTCATTCGCGGCATCCGTCAGGCGTCCGATTTTCTGATGGCATTGCAGCTAACCGGTGCATTCAAAAAAGATACTTTGTCGAATCTGCAAGTTCGCTTGCCTGCCGTGGTCATCGGCGGCGGCCTGACCGGCATAGACACCGCCACCGAGCTGTTTGCCTATTACCCGGTGCAGGTCGAAAAGATGCTGCACAAGTACGAGCAAGTCGTGGCCGAATCTGGCGAAGAGCATGTGATGAAAGCGTTCGACCCTGAGGAACTGATGACGCTGCCGGAGTTTCTAGATCACGGCCGTCAGATCCGCGCCGAACGCGAGAGAGCAGCAGCAACGGGCGAAGAACCGAATTTTGTGCCCCTGGTCAAAGGTTGGGGCGGCGTGTCGCTGATCTATCGCAAGCGTTTGCAGGACTCGCCCGCATATCGCCTCAATCACGAAGAAGTGCAAAAAGCGCTCGAAGAGGGCATCGATTTTGTCGAATGTATGAACCCGACCGAGGCCGTGCCCGATGAGTTTAGCGCGGTCAAGGCACTAATTTTCGAGCGGCTCAGTTACGACGCCGAGACGGGCAAATTTGATAAGACGGGCGAAATGCACGAGTTTCCTGCCCGCACGGTCTGCGTTGCCGCCGGTACGTCGCCAAATGTCATTTACGAAAAGGAAAAACCCGGAACGTTCAAAATGGACGAATGGCAGCAGTTTTTCCAGCCATTTAAGGTTGCGGCAAACGGCGACGGGAAACAGCACGTCGTCGAAACGCCAAAGGGCGAGGCGGGATTTTTTACCTCGTACGAACACGACGGCAAATTTATCAGCTACTACGGCGACAACCATCCGACCTACGCCGGAAACGTCGTCAAGGCGATGGCCTCGGCCAAGCACGGCTATCCAAAGGTCGTCGAGATCTTTGCCGACGAACTGGCTACACGCGGAATTGTGCCGCAATCCGAGCGTGACTCGATCTTTGACGCTCTGGTCGCGACGCTCGACGAGCAGCTCCGTGCATATGTCGTAAAAGTCGAGCGGCTGACGCCGACGATCGTCGATGTAATTGTTAAAGCCCCGTTACAGGCGAGAAAGTTTGAGCCGGGACAGTTTTACCGTCTGCAGAATTTTGAAACAACGGCACCTATTGTTGACGGTACACGGCTCGTGATGGAGGGGCTTGCCTTGACCGGAGCGTGGGTAGATGAGGAAAAAGGATTGCTTTCGATGATCGTTCTCGAAATGGGAACCTCGTCCCGGCTCTGCTCACTGCTGAAAGACGGCGAAGAGGTTCTCGTCATGGGCCCCACCGGAACACCGACCGAAATCACGGAGAACGAAACAGTATTGCTCGCGGGCGGTGGCTTAGGTAATGCAGTGCTGTTTTCGATAGCAAGAGCATTGCGGGCGAACAATAATAAGGTCGTTTATTTCGCCGGGTACAAAAATGGTGCGGATCTATTCAAACGCGAAGAGATCGAGAACGCTACCGATGAGGTTGTGTGGGCTACTGATTTTGGCGACGAGATCGTGCCTGCCCGACTGCAGGATGCGCATTTTCGCGGCAATATTGTTCAGGCGATGATCGCGTATGCGGAGGGCAAACTTGGCCAGCAGGCCGTGGATCTACAACAAGTTGACCGCATCATCGCCATCGGCTCAGACCGCATGATGAACGGCGTTCGCGTGGCTCGTCATACGACGCTCAAGCCGTATCTAAACGAAAAGCACGTCGCTATCGGCTCGATCAATTCGCCCATGCAATGCATGATGAAAGAGGTCTGCGCCCAGTGTCTGCAGCGCCACGTCAATCCGCACACCGGCGAAGAGTTTTTTGTTTTCTCATGCTTTAATCAGGACCAGCATCTCGATTTTGTCGATTTCAAAAACCTCAATGACCGCCTGAAGGCGAACAGTATTCAGGAAAAGCTGACGAATCTGTGGCTGGATCGAACATTTGGAAACGAAGAATTTAAAAAAGCTCACGGCCTAGGCTAGATCGCGAGATCAAAGACAGACGCCACTTTTCCTACTACGTCGCTTCGCCGGTTTTTTATCGGCGACGGTGACAGGTTGGCAAGATCATCTACTTTTAGAACACCAAGTTGACGCAATATCTCGACGACGATCACCGGCCGGCCGCGAAAGTCGTCGCCATCGGCGACCTTGAGTGCGATGCCGAGGCCGGTGGGCCATTTTTCGCATGGTAAGACAGCTCCAGACCAGACGCCGTCGGCGCCGACCTTTGAGATGATGCGACCGGGAGCGGCTTCCATCAGCATTGTGTCGAGGCGTTCGTTGCCGCCGATGAGTTCGGGGTATTTCATCATTGCCTCGACAATGCGTGAGCAGGCTTTTTGCGTCGGTTCGGGAAATTTCGTGGGCGTCATCAGATTGATAAAGCTCGTCGCCATCGCCGTGAGCGGGACTGCAAAATTGGGAGCACAGCAGCCGTCGATGCCGGTTGCGATGCTTTCCTCAGGAAGCTCGGTAAAATCAGCAATGCACCGCAAGATGCGTTTTTGGATGCGATTATCTGCCTGGTTATAAGTATCGAGGTCTGCACCGATGTGCTTTGCAAACGCCAGCATCGCGGCGTGTTTACCCGAGCAATTGTTGTGAAGCTGCGTCGGTTCTTCGCCCACGCGGAGCATATTCTTTGCGGCGGTTTCGCTAAACGGCATATGCACGCCGCAGCGCAGGTCGCTTTCGGACAGGCCGATCTTTTCGAGCATTCGGCTGACGAGTTCGACGTGGATATTCTCACCCGAATGGGATGCACACGCCATCGCAATCTTGTCCGCGGTAAAGCCAAAAGCATCCGCCGCGCCGCTTGTGATACATGGGATCGCCTGAAATGCTTTGCATGCCGAACGAAAATATGTGACGGTCGACGGGTCACCAATGAACGCGACGGTATTTCGTTCGCCGTCCAAGACAATAATATGTCCGCAGTAGATCGACTCGACCGTCTCGCCGCGAATAACGTGGGCTAAAACTTCTGCATTCATATTATTTTGCTGATGCTAGCATGACGCGGGCGTTTTCGCGGGCTTGGTCGGTGATCTGCTCACCGGCAAGCATCCGGGCGATCTCCTCGACCTGTTCGGGCTGGGCCAGAGGACGAGCCTTAACTAATGTGCGTCCGCTGACCGTTTCTTTTTCGACGATAAAATGATGATCCGCAAGCGACGCGATCTGCGGCTGATGCGTAACGCACAAGACTTGCTGTGTCGCGGCCAGCGATTTGAGTTTTCGGCCGACGGCTTCGGCCACGCGGCCGCCGATACCGACATCGACCTCGTCAAAAACCGAGGTCTTTCTGATCTCGTCAGAATGTGAAACGGTTTTGACGACGAGCATCAGCCGCGAAGCCTCGCCGCCGGATGCGACCCGCACGAGTGGTTTTGGCGATTCGCCCGAATTGGCCGAAAAATAAAACTCGACGCTATCAAAACCTTTGGCGGTGAATGAGTTATCGGCTTCGCCAGCCTCGATCCGAACCTCAAAACGGGCGTTTTCCATCGCGACAGCTTTTAAGTTTTCTTCGACGGTTTTTTCAAATTTCATTGCAACAGTTTTTCGTGCCCTATGCAGTTCTGAAGCCTGACTGACATAGGCCTCACGGAGTTCAACGAGCTTTTTGTTCAGTTCCTCTTCGCGAAACTCCGCCGTTTCGATATTTTGCATACGCGATTCTGACGCCGAAAGGTGCTCCAGGACAGCGTCGATCGAGTCACCGTATTTGCGTTTGAGACGGGTGATCTCGGCCAGACGGTTTTCGATCTCATTGAGCCGCTCGGGTGAAAATTCTAAGTGCGATGAGAAGCCGCGCACCTCGTTTGCGAGGTCGTCGATAACGGCACGGGCCGCTTTAAGCCCCTCGGCGTATTCGGCAAAACGTGATTCGTACTCGGAAAGCTCAGTGATCCTTCGCTCGGCTTTTTCGAGAGTCACGGCAGTCGATCGTGGGTCATCGTAAAGCAGATCAAACGCCTCGCCGCTGAGAGATGTGAGCTTTTCGACATTATTAAGCCGTAGCTTTTCCTCCTCAAGTTCTACATCTTCGCCGGGCTGCAAGCCCGCAGCCTGTATCTCATTTGTCTGAAAACGCAGGATGTCGAGGAGCTGCAATTTTTCGGCCGTGTCTTTTTCAAGCGATGCGATCTCCGTCTTTATGGCTGACCATGAGCCGAACGCAACCGCGACATTTTCTTTCTGAGCATCAACAGAGGCAAAATCATCGAGCAGCTCAATATGGTTTTCGACATCGTAAAGCGCGGCCTGTTCGCCTTGTCCGTGGATATCAACGAGAAACGCACCGATGGTTTTTAGAAAACCTTGGGTGACGAGTTGGCCGTTGATGAATACGCGGTTTTTGCCGGTCAGCGAGAGTTCGCGGCGGATGATCAACTCGTCATCGACCCCGACACCGCCATCGTCGAGCATTGCACGCAATTCGTCGCCGATATTGACCGTAAAAAGCCCCTCGATCGACGCCGATTGTTCACCCTCTTTGATCAGATCGTTAGAGACGCGCTCTCCCGTCAGGGCCCCGAGGCTATCGACGATGATCGATTTGCCTGAACCTGTTTCGCCGGTCAATAGATTTAGCCCCTGGCCAAATTCGATGGCGAGTTCGTCTATCAGAGCAATATTTTTGATCTTGAGCAGTGACAGCATTTGTGTGTGACGATCAAGGACGGCGGCGAGGTACACCTTTCTCCCCTTTTGCCCATTTTCCCATCGAAAAAATTGCGTCCGGCGGAAACTGCTTTTCCAGATCGGTCGATGCCCAGTCCACGCTCCTGTCTTTCTTATAAAAGAAAAGCTCGGCCAGTTCGCCGGGTTTGGAAACGCCAAATCTGTGGATCACATTAAATCCGCTCGCGTCGTATTCCTCCAAACCCGTCAGTTGGGTCAGCTCGCCGATCGAGCGGATCTTGGCGGGACTGAGAAAGCTGGCTCGTCTACGTTCTAACACGGCCGAGATATCACCGGTCGAAATGGAAATCGGCTCACCCATATTAATGATGGTCGCGCCGCGGAAAATAAAGTTTACCAGTCCGCCCGAACTATTCTCGGGGAGGTTGACATAAATAAACGGGTCGAGCGATCTTTCGCTGCCGACCGCAATTGAATTTAGAGCGGTCAAAAACGCGATGAAATTCATCTTGACCAGATACAACTCGTCTTTGCCGTAAAGAGCACCCGTTTCGATCAGGATGGTCGGCGTTCCCCAGGCGGAGAAATTATCGCCAAACGCTGTCGGCGTCCATTCGTCGCTGTAACGGGCGATATGGCCTGGGATAAATTTTTGAAGTGCCGTCACCATTGCCGAGGTGACTCGTTTGTTACGCTCGTGCCCGTCACTCGGGGTCTTTTCAGCGTCGCCGTAAACAACGAGAAAGGATATTGATGCCTGCCGCCGGGTGGGGCCGACCGTGGTCAATGCCTGCTGATTGTGCAGGTTAAAACCAATGGCCGGCGACCAGTTGTCGCGAAGCTGTTTTAGCAGACGAGCCTCCGGAGTTTTTAGATCGAGAGCGTCGCGGTTGATATCGATGCCCTGCAGATTGCGTCGCTGATACATCTCCGCCCCGTCCGGATTTAGCATCGGCACAGCACGAATGGTCATAGTTTCACGTAGCTTTTTTACCCAGTCCTTGTCTTTGTGGGTTTGCAGAAAGGCAAACATATCGATCAGAGACGACGTCGCCGTCGGTTCGTCGCCGTGCATCTGCGACCACATCATCACCTTTAGAGGGCCGGTGCCCCACTCGACCTGATAGATCTCACGACTGGCGCTTGAAAAACCGACCTGCTCGACCTTGATACCAAGGCCCTTCAGCTTTTCGAG
>JBGTII010000176.1:0-5444 GCA_041745735.1 Pyrinomonadaceae bacterium
TTAAACCGTGCACAGAGCGTCACCGGCGATACTTTTTCCGTTTCGACCAAAACGCCAAGGGGAGCGAATATTTATTCAGTCTCAAAACCGTCGACGGCGATGCTCAAGGCCATCGACAAAGGCCTCACGGACCTTTTTGCCGTCGCTCGTAAGAATAATTACCGCAGCCGGTTAAATTACAGCGATTACTCGATATTTATCGCCCGTTCAGACCGGACAAAAGACAGTCAGGGTAATTATTCACCTGATATTGCGGTCGGAGCGGCTCAATATGCCGGTTCGGTGTACGATCAGGGCGGCTTTATCTATGCGGCCGGAATGGTCATCGCGTACACCCCGTGTGCGTTTGTAATAGCCGAACACACTAAGGACCTCAACCGCGTTTCCGATGTCGTCCGGTACGAAGGCGAGCACCTAGTTCTCTATCACAATGACCGCCAGCGTTACGCGGCGACGGCCGATCACAGCAACGGAGGCGGGCACCCGATACTTCAGTAAGTGCTCTATTTCGTGCATTAACGAACCATACGGTCATAAAAATCGCCCTGCCGATACAACTTTTACCTAAGAAATGCCTTCATATAAAGGCATTTCTTTTTTTTTAGCGTTATTTTTTGTAGTGGCACATGCATTGCTTTATTGCTCCGTGGGTGGACGAAAAACCCCACGCGAGCCGGAGGGTGTTGATGGACTTCAAAGCGGCAGCGGTTCGGGTTTTGGCGGTTTCGTTCTTGTTATTTGCAAATTCAATATTGGTCTCGGCACAGCCGGATTCTATCTACCAGATTCCGGCGGGTACGCGGATGTGGTTAAGGATGGATGTCGAGCTTAGCTCTAAGGTCGCGGGCGTCGGTGACACATTTACGACAGCGATCGCAAAGCCCGTAATGATCCGCGACACGATCGTCTTGCCCGCTGGTACGGTGATCGAGGGACGTGTGACAAGTGTTTCGGCTGCTGCTTCGGGCGGAGCGAATGGCCGGCTTGATGTCGTATTTGATTCGCTGCGAACGGTTAAATCCACGCCGCGAAAGATCGAAGGTGTGCTTGTCAAACCGTTGGAACACCGCTCATCGTCGCTGACAAACGCACTCACGATAGTCGGCGGAACGGTCGCCGGGGCCGTGCTCGGTGCATTTACCAAAACGAGCAGCGGGGCCCTGATAGGAGCTGGTATTGGAGCCGGAGCTGGAACCGGAGTTGCACTCTTACGTAAGGGTAAAGATGTGCGGATCCGTCAGGATGAGGAATTTGAGATCGTGCTCAAAAAAGACCTGGTGCTGCCGGTATTGGATTATTGAAAATTTTATAGGTTTGGCCGTTGGCGAAAGTCTCTCGGCCAATTGAGAAAAAGCCCTACGTGAAGGGGAGAGCGCGTCGGGCTTTTTCCCATACCTCGCCGGTCAAGTCCGCTCTACGGCTCCTCGATTCAATCAGCTATTCAATGCGTCTACTGATCCTTCCGGAACAGTTTGCCTTCGTATTGGGGGTCGCCACTAGCTTCGGTCGTACCGTAGATATCGCCTGTGTGGATGTTGTACATCACCCACCGCCTCGGAACTAAGGCGAGATGTGGAGACGACCCGTCGTTCTCGCGAGCGCCGATGATCCATCCGTAAACGGCTACCGCAACGTCTCGCTTATCCGGCACGGGGCGGCCTGGGGGAACCTTTCCCCGAAAAGTGATGGTATCGTCGGGCCTCTCCGGAGTTATGGAATAGGCCCTGTCATAGCTGTCATACAGACGGACCGATTCGATCTCCAAAAATATACCGATCGTCGTGAGCTCCTTTGCCGGATCCTTGCCGTGGAGCGATTTCACGCGGAAGACAACCAAAGCATTATCGTTCGGGCGGCCAGAGCCCGGATCGATCGTGTTTTTGGTGAAACTCTCGACGCGGGCGCGATACTGCGGCTCCGTCTCGCCCTGCCATCGTTTGACGCTGCCGATGTCCATAATGCCTCGGGATATGAGATTTTTCTCGCGAAACAGGTCGAGCAGAGCGGCTTGATCGCTCACTCTCTCCGCCCTGCCCGCGATATTGGCGGTTGTGATCGTCGGCCGCTCTTCGGTGAGCTGCTCACCGATAACCTGATTGAGAACGGCAGTCGCAAATCCGTCGCGGGCCATGTCCTTGGCCATCTCGTTTTTTACGAGTGAGCTGCAGATCCAACCGCGCGTGTCGGGTGGGCCATAGTCGTTTGCGCTGATCTCGGTGCCCGGAAGAAGCGGATAATCGTATTTGATCAGCCCCGCGTCAAAGGTCCGTTGAGCCTTTACGAGGGCACCGAACTCATTCGCAATCTGTATGAGGCCGGGATTATCGAGGCACGAGAGGTTTATCGCATTCCAACGGTTCTGGTACGGAACCACGGAAGCCAGGGCCCGTGCGCATTCCATAGTGGTTGTTGTTTGTCCCTCGGTCTCTGCTTTGCATCTGTGATATAGATTCGCGTTCGGCGGCTGCTTAAAGGTCGCGCTTACATCTACAGTCTTGCCGCCGATCTCTACTGACAGGACTGCGCCTTGATTCGAACGCGGCTGCGACTGCACGAATGAATTGAGCTGCTTGAGCCGTTCGAAAGATGTCGGCGTGAGTGCCATCTTGAGTATGTTCAGGGCCCCGACGACGTTCTTTTGATAGTTTGTAAGCCTCGCTCTAAGGGCATCGCTAACCGGCGCAGCGAACGTGGAGTTGATGCTCACCGCCTGCTCGGTCCATCCCGGCGTCCATCCGGTTCTGCTCCAGTCGTCGGCCGGCCTTAACAGGAGCTGTTCTATAGTTGCCGCCTCGTCCGCTTCTGTGGCCTTAGCGCCGGCAGCACCTTCGGGCGTGAACACAGATATCGTTTTGGACGGTTCCCATTCAGCGTTCCAGAAAAAATATTGACTGGCCGGTCCATTGTAAGGCGAAATTTCGCCTAGTTGGAATAGACGTCCCTGCGCGCTCGTTACCGTCAGCTCGTATCTTACGCTATTCGTCCAGGCTATCGAGAATGAGGCCGCCCCGGCGCTATTGGTTGTCGCGGTTTGCGTAATACCATCGGCGATTGGGCGCCCGCCGACTGAGTTGATGATCCCCAAGCCTGTTGTGCCTGCCACCAGCTTGAGCGCGACGCGGGCGCCCGCAACAGGCCTTTTTTGTTCGTCAATGACGGTAACGTCCCATTTGAGCAGGGGCACATTTTCGTTTACGAGCTGATCATTGTTGCCCCTAGCGACGACGGCGAGGTAACCCGTCGGAGTTTGCGGTACGGGCTGCGGAGCTTTTGATTCGTCATAGGTCGGAGCTGCGGGACGGTTCCAGCGGTCCCAGATAATTTTTCTCGCCGCAGGATCCATTATCTTAGCCTGGACGTCGGCAAACAGCAGTCGCATGATCTCGGCCCTGGTCTTACCCGCAAAGGAATTTAAGTCTGACCATTTGATATAGAGGGCGGGAACGCGGCCCGCTGCCTGTTCGTCTTCTGCATACATCCTTAGATTACTGGCGAATCGGAATGCTTCGAGCTCGCTCAGGCCCTGTGAATTTTGCGCGGGGACGGGCGTAGCGGCTGGTCTTGGTTGCGTTGCCACGGGAGCCGGCGGATGCCACGCCTTCCAGATCGATGTCCGGATCGCAGGGTCTTGGATGACCGCCTGGACGTCGGCAAACAGCAGCCGCATTATCTGTGACCGCGTCTTGCCCTCAAGGTCTTCACGAGCCTCCCACCGTTCAACGACGGCGTCGAACACAGCCTCATCGCCGATCGCCTCCAGGGCCCCGCGTGCCGCTTCTTCGAGGACACTTTCAGTTTCGACGGGCGTCAGAATTCTTTCCGGCGTTTGAGAGAAGACTGCCGTCGTGCTGAAAATGATCAAAGCGAAGACGATAGCAACGGTCGTTCCAAGTTTTGCGTTCATATCCTATTCTCCTTTCACTACGTCGAAGATCGAACAATATAACGCGGGAGCTGTACTATGATAAAACGGATCACCGGTCGTGTCTTGCAAAAAAAACACGGCTTTTCCGATCCTATTTCTTCGAGCTTCTCGCGGCCGCAACCATCGATCGGATCTCCGCGGCGAGCGTCGGCACGTGATAGGGCACTCCGTTTGCGATGGTCCACTCGATGCCGCCTCCACGAACCACTTTGCCGTTGCGAACCTCGTCGGTGCCATTTGGATATAACACCTTAAAATTTTCGAGCGGATTGCCGTTGACGACAATAAGATCCGCCTTGTAACCGACTCGGATGCGGCCGATCGAATCTTCTTTGCCTAGAATTTTTGCGCCGTTCGACGTGGCGTGCTGGATCACCTTGAGTGGATGAAAACCTGCCTCTTGATGCAGCTCAAGCTCGCGTATCAGCCCAAAGCCGTACATTTGATAGATAAATCCGGCATCCTCGCCGGTGCCGACGATGCCGCCTTTTCTCTCAAAATCATAGACCGCCTTCATCCAGATGCGGTAATTTTCTTTCCAGTATGTCTCGTCGGTGGACGACCAGCCGATAAAATACGAACCATGATTGTCCGGATTTGGTTTGAAATACTCCTCGAGTACCGGATGCAAATATTCGGCGAACGCCGGATTTGTTTGTGCTCGCTGCAGGTCACGCGACGCCTCGTAGATCACCAGCGTAGGGTCCCACGCAACATTTGCCGCGACCATCGCGTCGAGCACTTTATCAAGCTTTGTCGGATCGGCTTCGCGCCATAGGCGTCCGGCGTAGCGAAAGCGATCGACTTCGTTGTTGTAATTATATGTGGACGGAAAATTTTGCCTGCCGCTCTCGATCGCGGCGTCCGGAATGCCGTACCAATGCTCGATGCTGGTGGTACCAAATTTGATATCGTCCCACGCATTAGTTTCCTCGACGCCGACATGATGCATGACACGCATGCCCTGCTTTTTGGCTTCGTCCATCATCGCCGCCATCAGATCACGGTCCATCGTGTACAGCTTTATGCCGTCATAGCCCGCGGCCTTAAGATCGCGTACGCGTTGCCGTACCCGTTCGGACGTATCCAGATTTGCTCCCGGAAAACCGCCATACGGATAGATCCGCGGACCGACGAGCGTACCGGCATTGATTTGATCGCGGTAACTGAGGATCTTCGGATTGGCCCACGCGTCGCGGACCGTGGTTATTCCGCAAGCGAGCCACATCTTCGTCACGTATTCAACCGGCATTGGCTTGCCCGCACGTTCATCCTGAGTATGGCCATGCAGATTGATCAGGCCCGGCAGCACGTATTTACCAGTAGCATCGATAATGAGTTCGTCCGATACGAGAGCGGCAGCTGTCGGTCGCGTCGCCGGCGAACCCGAGATTCGCGTAATCAGATCATTCTCGATCGTAATATCCATCGGCCCCGCCGCCGGCTTCCCGCTGCCGTCAACGACCATTGCATTTCGGACGACGATCCGCTTTTGACGCTTGCCGGAAATGGAAGCAGA
>JBGTII010000177.1:0-1586 GCA_041745735.1 Pyrinomonadaceae bacterium
CGAGTGATCTGATAATGCTTTATGCACTGTCGTCGCTCAACTTCATCGCGTTCATCATATTTGCCTTTATATTCCTGCGGAGCATTATCAAACTCATCCGCGAGCGCCGAACGTTTGAGCTCGGGGCGCAGATAAAGACGCGGCTGCTGATCTATTTCTTTGCCGTCAGCCTGTTGCCGATCATAGCGATGGCGGCGTTTTCCTATCTATTTATGAACCGCGCTCTCGAACGCTGGTTCTCGCAGATCCCGCAGCAAGTCTTACAGCAGACACGCTCCGCCGAACAATCACCCGCCGTTCGTGATGCCCTTGCGGAACTCGATCGGCTCAGCCAGCAACAGGCGACTATCCGCCGTATCGGGCTGTTAACACTAGGGGTGCTGACGTTTTTGCTGATGTTTGCGTCGTCTTGGATAGCATTTTACGTCGCCCGGGGTCTCACGACGCCGATAAAGGCTTTGGCCGAAGGCGCAAGTGAGATCGCAAAAGGAAATCTCACGCATCGCGTCGAAGTACTAGCCGAGGACGAACTGGCGATCCTTGTAAATGCGTTTAACGACATGTCCGCTAAACTCGAGGAAAACGCGGTCGAGATCGCCGAACGTAGACGGTATATCGAGACGGTTCTCGACACGCTGCCGACCGGTGTGATCTCGTTTGACCCGGATGACCACGTCAGTACGATAAACGGTGCGGCGATAGAGATATTAGGACTGAAAGGTGATGAATTTGCGGGAGTTTCGGTTCGCGATCTTGCTGAGGGCGATGATCTGAAGGTATTCGAGAGATTGATCGGCCGCGCACGCCGAGTCGGTAATGCGTCGGATCAGACCGTTCTAAAACATGTCAATTCGAACGGCAATGGTACTGCGGTCGATGGGCGGACCGTTGCGATAACTGCCTCGGCTTTACCGGCCAATAGCGGTGTCGTATTAGTAATCGAAGATCTTTCAGAACTTATAGCCGCCCAACGTGCATCTGCCTGGCAGGAGGTTGCCCGTCGTATGGCCCACGAGATCAAAAATCCGCTTACGCCAATACAACTTTCGGCGGAGCGTATCGCAAAAAGATTTGAGCGGTCAGGGCATGAGGATGTCGGTGTCGGAAAGCGCATCAACGACAGGGGGCCGATCGGTGATGTTGTACACGAGAGCACGGCGACCATTTTGCGTGAGGTCTCTTCGTTGAAATCAATGGTCGATGAGTTTTCAAGATTTGCACGTCTGCCGGACGCAAAGCTTGAGACGGGTGATATAAACGCGGTCGTACATCAGGCGATCGCAACGTTCGAGGGAAAGTTTCCCGGCGTGGTTATCGATTTTGCGGATGGCGGCGACCTGCCCGTGGTTTTGCTTGACGAGGAGCAGCTAAAACGTGTCTTTGTAAATCTGATCGAAAATGCGGCCGAGGCTTTTAATGTTGAGCAGAGTGACCGGCGGATCGAGATCATGACGCGTCACGAACAGGCACGCGACATCATCGTCGCCGAGATCGCCGACAACGGCAAAGGCATCCCGGCGTCTGATCTGCAAAAGTTGTTTCAGCCATACTTTTCAACTAAGGGACGCGGCACAGGGCTTGGGCTG
>JBGTII010000178.1:0-6048 GCA_041745735.1 Pyrinomonadaceae bacterium
GGCCCTTTATTCGCGGAGCACACGGCGTCGTCAATGCGGCCTTTATCATATCGAGCTGCAACCCGTCGTTAAAAGGGCTCCAATTCGTCAACGATGTGCTGAATGGTCCCTCTTGCGTAAAATTGATCCCGTCAGGAAACAGCGGACGGTGCAGATAGCCAATGCCGCGGTCGCTAAAGGCGATGTTGCCCGTCAACGTAAGGCCGTCGGCGTTTGCCCGCGTGACGTATGAGCCAAAACCGGCGGTCGTGAGCTTTGAGCCAGCATCGGTTCGGGCAAAGAAATTTGACGTCCGGGCCTTTTGTACCGCGACATCGAGCCCAAATACGGGTGCGTCCAATTGTTGAAAGATACCGAGCACATTTCCGTTAGTATCGACGACCGAGATGGTCACGCGGGCGTTGCTGCCGATCGGCTGTCGGATGCCGGCCCGCGTGATATTTGCGTAACCTGCGGCGGCCCCAAGTATCTGGCTCACCTCAGCGGCAGTCAGATTTGAACCGGCTACGGTCGGAAATCGGACGCTCGCCTGTCCGCTGACGCCATTTAGCGTCGTCGGCACAAAATCGCTGGCGGGCGTCGCGATTATTCCACCGGGATTGGTAACGGATCCGGGCAGGCTGCCAAATGCGATCGTAGGTACGACCGGAGGATTCACGACGTTTGCCCACGGTAAACGGATGCCCTCAACCAAGATGTTATCGGCACGGATGAGTGCCGGTGATTCAAACCCGCGTGCCGCCGCAAAAGCAATGATCTCGTCAAAGGATTGATCGTTATCGTTAGGGTCGCGGTCGATGGTATAGAGCCCGTCGCCCTCGATGCCGACGCCGCCGACCGCCACGCCGTTCTTATATAATGGTATCCCGCCTGGGTCGCCCGCTAAGCCGAGCGGCAACCCCGCGATAGCAACATCCGAGCACGCGAGCGTCGAGAATTGCACGCCGTAAAGCGGCCCGCCGGGCCGGTTATCGTCACGGGGCGGAAAATGTTCCTGGATGATAAAGCTCGCCGTCCGCGTGGTAAAAGCGTTGCCGCCCGACGATAATAAGCCTGCAGTCCCTGCTTTTGAGTGCGAAGCCGCCGTCGCCGCTACGCTCAAATTTTCCAGCCCCTGCCCCGCCGTGCCGACACTGCGTATCAGCGTCGTCGCGGGCGCACCCGTCATTACAAACGTTCCAAGCAGATGCCCCTCTTTATCCGTGACCGAAACTGTGACTTTTTGATTGAGTGAAACGGCGGTCGAAACCGCCTGTGCGATGACCGTCTGAACGTCCGCTGCCGACAGCGTCTGCGCTGCCGCCGACAACCCCACGACCAGCAAGACCATGAAGCCGCCCAAAAACCTTAACTTAGTTAGCAAGAATAGTTTGTTCTTCATGATGGCTAAAAATATCTACCATTTAGCCTTAATAGTCAAGTTTTTGAGCGTTAAGATACTGCCTTGATCCCGGCTTCAAACGTCTCCCGTTGTCTGCCTGTATAAGTTAGTGCTACATTTCCCGTGCTACCGCAAACCGAACCATTTTGGACGACACTAAAAACAAACGCCGCGTAACTTTTGCCGAAGCCTTTCGCTTTTGGCTACAGCTCGGGTTTATATCGTTTGGCGGCCCGGCTGGCCAGATCGCGATCATGCATAAGGAGCTTGTCGATAAGCGCCGTTGGCTTGGCGAAGAGCGGTTTCTGCACGCCCTGAATTACTGCATGCTTCTGCCTGGTCCCGAAGCTCAGCAGCTGGCAGTTTACATTGGCTGGCTGATGCATAGGACGTGGGGCGGCATTGTCGCGGGTGCCTTCTTTGTTATCCCCTCGATATTCATCCTGCTCGGACTCTCGTTTGTGTACGCGGCATACGGCCATGTTCCCACAGTGAATGGCGTGCTCGATGGATTTAAGCCCGTCGTTGTTGCTATCGTGGTCGAGGCGTTATTTAAGATAGGCAAACGAGCGCTCAAACGCGAAGTCCACTACGCCGTCGCCGCCCTGGCTTTTGTCGCGATATATTTTCTGCATATTCCGTTTCCGCTGATCGTTTTGGGTGCTGCGCTTATCGGTCTTGCAGGTATTCGTCTTGTTCCCGCCGTATTCGCGCCGCCGACCGAGAATCCAAAAGAAGCGAAAGCGGGCGACAAGAAAGAAGCCCACCTAGCGCACGTCATCACCGATGACGAAACGCAGCTCGAACACACCGTTCCGAGCCGTTTGCGACTCGTCAAAACACTTGCTGTCGGCATCGTTCTATGGTTACTTCCCTTTGCTGCATTGATCGCATGGCGTGGTTTCGACAGTTTGCATGTGGACGAATACAAATTCTTTACCGTTTCGGCACTCGTCACATTTGGTGGAGCGTATGCCGTGCTCGCCTACGTCACTCAGGCGGTCACGACTGCACCGTATAATTGGATCACGCCGACCCAAGCCGTTGACGGACTGGCACTTGCCGAAACGACCCCCGGCCCGCTTATTATGGTCTTGCGGTTCGTCGGGTTTATGGCCGGTTGGAACAATCCTGTGGACGGAATGTCACCGCTCGCCTCCGGCGTCATCGGAGCGTTAATTACGACCTACGCAACATTCTTGCCTTCGTTCCTTTTCATCTTTCTTGGGGCACCTTACATCGAAAAGCTCCGTGGAAATAAATCACTATCGGGCGCACTTTCAGGCGTGACCGCCGCAGTCGTTGGTGTGATTCTAAACCTCGCGCTCGTTTTCGGTGCCGCCGTGATATTCCAAAACGGTCTCAGCGGCAACGTTAATTGGTTCGCGTTCGTGCTGAGCATTACCGCATTTATCGCACTTTTTAAATTTAAAGCAGATGTACTTTGGGTGGTCCTCGCGGGTGGCATGGTCGGTTTGTTACGCGTTTTCGTGTTCTAAACTAAAAGGCGGTACCGGAAAATAAAAAAGAGCGTGGAACTCACGCTCCACGCTCTTTAGTCTATTAGTGAATAAACCGTTTAGTTATCCTTCGGTTTTTCAGAAGATGCCGGTTTCGTATCGCGTTCTTTGCGACGCTCTTCGAATTTGAGCTTACGCTCTGCAAAACGCTGTTTCATCTCGGCCTTGCGAGTCTCGATCTGAGCCTTTTGCTCGGCGGTCAGAATGTTCAGGATCTGCTCGTGAGCGGCCTTAGCCTTTGCCTGACGCTGTTCGCGAAACGCTTTCATGCGGTCTTTCTGCTCAGCAGTAAGAGCCGTACCGGCCTTGCGTGATTCCTTGATCGCTTTTAGTTCAGCCATTGTTGCCGCATCGGGCTTGTTACCGTCGCGGATAGCCTTGATCTGTGCTTTCTGTGCGTCGGTCAGGTCGATGCCGTGGAGCATCATACGTCCGCCCATGCCGCCATGTTTGCCGTGACGACCGCCAAAACCTTCACGTCCACCCTGACGTTTGCCAAAACCGCGTTCGCCTTTTTGGCGTTCGACCTTATCGGTCGTAGTCGTCACTTCCTGTGCAAAGCTTACGGTCGTAAACATTGCGATACCCAATATTATTGAAAGAACTGAAATGAATTTAGTTTTTGATGACATTTTTTTACCTCTTTATTTATTACTAAGCTTTCGCTTGTCGCTATCTTTGACGCGAGGCGCATGCAAAAGGTCTAAAGAATTTTTGTCTGTAAGTGTAAAGAAATGTCAGCGGCGTAAGTGGTAAATGCTCGATGGTAAATGTTAAATTGTGTAGGCAATGAGATTTTTATCTGAGATCAATTCACCGGGGGACCTGCGGCAGCTCAAGGTCGAGGACCTGCAAGAGGTCGCGGACGAGGTCCGGCAGTTTATCATCGATACATGCTCGCGCGTGGGTGGCCACACGGGTGCAAGCCTCGGTGCGGTCGAGCTGGCGGTCGCGATGCACTACGTTTTTGACACGCCCGACGACAAACTCGTCTGGGATGTCGGCCATCAGGCATACGCTCACAAGATATTGACCGGACGCCGCGACGAGCTCCACACGATCAAAACTTACGGCGGGCTGAGCGGTTTTCTTCGCCGTGACGAATCGGAGTACGACACATTTGGTGCGGGCCATGCCTCGACATCGCTGTCTGCGGCACTCGGCATGGCCGTTGCCCGTGACACCAAAAAAGAAGACTTTCACGTCTGTGCGATGATCGGCGATTCGTCGCTTGCGGGCGGTATGGCGATGGAGGCCATCAATCAGGCCGGACACCTCAAATCGCGGCTCGTCGTGCTGCTCAACGACAACGGCATGTCGATCGCCCCGGCGGTCGGTTCCCTCAGCGGCTATCTCAACCGCATCAAAGAGGCCCAAAGCTATCAGCACTGGAAAGAAGAGATCGGCGACGTGCTCGAAGCCGTTCCCGGCATCGGCGGCAAATTGCGCCGTGCTGCCAAATCCGTCAAAGACGCCATCGCCGCTGCGGTTCTGCCCGGAGCTCTCGTCAACGAGCTTGGATTCAAATACATCGGCTACGTCGATGGCCACAATGTCGCGGAGCTTGTAAAAGCTCTCGAAGCCGCCAAAAAAGTCGACGACGGCCCGGTCATCGTCCACGCTCTGACGGTCAAGGGCAAGGGCTTTCCTAACCCTGAGAAAAATTATTACGCGTATCACGCGACCGGCCCGTTCGATCCTAAAACCGGGCTTCCCTACAAATCGAGCAAAGTCGCCGCTCCGTCGTACACCGCCGTCTTTGGCGAGACGATGTGCGAACTGATGGCGAGCGACCCGACCATCGTCGCCCTGACCGCCGCAATGCCGGACGGCACCGGCGTCGATAAAGTATTAGAGAAGTTTCCCGAACGTTCGTTTGACGTCGGCATTGCCGAGCAGCACGCGATCACGTTTTGTGCGGGTATGGCTTGCGAAGGGCTAAAACCCGTCGCGGCGATCTACTCGACATTTTTGCAGCGGGCTTTTGATCAGGTGATCCACGATGTCTGTCTGCAGGACCTCAACGTCACGATCGCGATGGACCGTGCCGGCATCGTCGGAGCCGACGGCCCGACGCATCACGGCTTGCTCGACATTGCTTATCTGCGTGGTTATCCAAATATCGTCCTGATGGCACCCAAAGACGAGGCTGAGCTTCGTGACATGATGCTCACCGCCATCGAGCATCCGGGTGCGGCGGCTATCCGCTACCCACGCGGCAACGGCTTTGGCGTCGAGATCAGTTCGCCGCCCAAACAGATCGAGATCGGCAAGGCCGAGGTGCTAACCGAAGGTGGTGATGTCGCGATCATAGCCTACGGCTCTATGGTCCAACCTGCCGTCGAAGCTGCCGCAAGGCTCGAAAAAGACGGCATCGCCGCGACGGTCGTCAACGCCCGTTTCGTCAAACCGCTCGACGCTGAGTTGATCAAAAACCTCTCGGGCACCAAGAGCCTGATCGTCACCGTCGAAGACGCGTATCTATCCGGCGGCTTTGGCTCGGCGGTGCTCGAACTGCTTGAGGAAAATGGCCTGGCGGATAAGATCAAGGTCGTCCGCATGGGCGTCCCCGACGAGATCGTCACCCACGGCGACCCCAAAATACTCCTCGCCCACTACGGCCTCGACCCCGACGGCATCTACGCCAAGGTTCACGAGACCCTCGAATCAATAAACGAAACCGACCTCAGCCGCAAACGCATCAAAGCGGTCAAATAACAAAAAAGGCTTCGCGATTGTGAAGCCTTTAGTTTATTCAGTCTGCGGAGCGGACGGCATATTTGTAGCCCACTTCGCAAGATGTGGGAACGAAACCAACCAAATAATAGAGCCGTTGGAAGCGGCGGCATAATATCCGGCGTTAATTGTTGTATCACCGTTTCCGACGGTTCGGAACGTTGTACGGCACCTTTCCCACATCTCGCGATGTGGGCTACAACTTTTTAACCGTCTCCGACGGTTCAGAATGATGTCTTGGTCCACCTGGTTGGCGCAAGCCCGCACGAAGTAAGGGCGTAACATCCAACTCGAGTGTAACGCCCTTACTTCGTGCGGGCTTCTGCCCAATCAGCCGCCTAAAGGCGGGATTCCAAACTAAGAAAGGGCCGCGAACATCACGCTCGCGGCCCTTTTTTATTCCGCAAACTG
>JBGTII010000179.1:0-26673 GCA_041745735.1 Pyrinomonadaceae bacterium
TGCTTGGATCTCAACGCAAAGACGCAAAGGACGCAAAGAGAATCAGGCGGAATTTGCTATTATTATCGACATCGCTTGCATAGCCGTGTTCCAACAAAATTAATGAAAAGATCTGCTCTAAGTGTATTTTTTATCGCCGTATCTACTTTCGTTTCTCTCGCCGCTGAGCCGTCCGTCTGGTCGGTCAGTTCGCGGGCCGATGTGCTCAAGGGCGACGCCCGCGGCGTGTCGATCGATGCCGACGGCACCATCACCCTTGCGCCAAAGCTGACCGAGGTCTTTAAGACGGGCCAGTCGTATGTTTGGGCGAGCGTGTCGGATGCTGCCGGCAATGTTTTCCTCGGCACCGGGGGTGAGGGCAAGATATTTAAGGTCTCGGCGAATGGCACGGGCTCAATGCTGGCCGATCTCAATGAGTTGAACGTCTCGGCACTCGCTATCGGCAGATCCGGCGAACTATATGCCGGAACATCGCCTGACGGCAAGGTCTATCGCATCGACGCGAGTGGCAAAGCGGAGGTCTATTTTGACGCCAAAGAAAAATATATCTGGTCGCTCGCGGTGCTCGCCGATGGCAGTCTAGCGGTCGGGACCGGTGACGGCGGCAAGATCTACAAGGTGCGTGCGGCAAACGCAACACCCGAATCGTCGCTGCTCTTTGACACCAGCGAATCGCATATCATCACGCTCGCCGCCGATAAACAGGGAAATCTTTACGCCGGAACCGACGCGAACGGTATCGTGATGAAATTTGGCGTAGACGGTAAGCCTTTTGGTTTGCTTGATTCGTCGCTGCGGGAAATACACGAGCTTGCGATCGGCCCAGACGGCTCGGTCTATGCTCTCACATTGGCAGAGTCAGTGTCGGCACCAAAACCCGCTGATGCGGCCGCGGCTCCAGCCGCCGCCGAAAGCAAAACCGTCACCGTCGAAAAGCCAAATGCAACGACTCCGGATGCTGCGGCTAAGAGCCGCTACGATCTGAAAGAAGCAAAATCAGCCGTCTATCGCATCCTGCCTGACGGGGCGACAGATGTTATCTGGGCGTCGCCGACGGTTGTCGGATTTTCACTGTATGCCCATCAGACGGGAAATGGTGTGCTCATCGGCACCGCCGACAAAGGCCGTATTTACAACGTCACAAACGAAGGCCGCGAAACACTCGCTCTGCAAACAGACGCCAGCCAGATCTCAACGATCCGTGCGTCCGGCAGCGGACTGATCGCGACGTCAAGCAATCAGGGGTCGTTGTTTCGATTTGGGCCAGAAACAGTGGCTGAGGGAACATACGATTCGGCAATTCTCGACGCGAAGGGAAGTGCGACCTGGGGACGCGTATGGTGGCGTTCGAACGGCAGCGTGACGATACAGACCCGCACCGGCAACACTGAAAAAGCCGACGAAACCTGGAGCGGTTGGAGCACTGCTACGACCGACCCGAAAGGAGCACAGATCGAGAGTCCTAAGGCGAAATATCTGCAATGGCGAGCGGTGTTGAAAACGTCGGGTGCGACGCTGAGCGAAGTAAATGTCGCATTTATCGCACGCAATATTGCACCTGAGGTTTTATCGATCACCGTCTTGCCCACCAATGTGGGCCTTGCGGCAAATCCGCCGATGCAGATCGATCCTAACATTGAGCTGACCGGTCTCGATCCGGCCGCTTTCGGAATTCCCGTGGTTGCCGTACCGCCTCGCCGCGTGTATCAACGCGGTGCGACGGCTCTGCAATGGACCGCTGAGGACCGCAACGGTGACAAAGTCGTCTATGACCTTTACTACAAAGAGGTGGGCGATGCGGCGTATAAGCTGCTTCGCGGTGATCTGACGGACAACTTTATCTCGATTGACGGCCAATCGCTGGCCGACGGGCGTTACGTATTCAAGATCGTTGTCCGCGACTCGCCGTCAAATCCGACCACGACTGCCCTATCCGGCGAACGAACAACGGAGCCCATCGACATCGATAACACCGCACCAGCCGTCACCGCATTTGGCACGGCACAGATCATGGGCGACAAAGCTCGCATGACTTTTGATGCGTCTGACGCTGCCAGCTATCTTACCCGTGCCGAATACAGCGTCAACGGCGGCGAATGGAAACCGGTCTACTCTGACGACGGCATTTCAGACGGCCCGCGTGAGCGTTACACGATCGAGATCACGGTGCCGTCAGCCGGCGAATATGCGGTGACGATCCGGGTTTATGACGTCAACGGCAATTCGGGCAACGCCCGCGTTGTCGCACGGCGTTGATCTTGGTCCACGCTGGTCCACCTGGTCCGGACCGGACCAAAAAAAGTGAGAATATGTTGGATAACAATAGTGTAGCGGTTATTACTGGGGCGGCGTCGGGTATTGGGCGGGCGTTGGCGGTGCGGCTTGCGGCTGAAAAGATCGCCGGGATCGCAGTCACCGATGTCAACGAAGCGGGTCTGGCCGAGACCGCAGCAATGGTCGAGGCGACGGGCGTGCCTGTTTCGTTTAACCTCACGGACGTATCGGACCTAAAACAAGTACAACAGCTTGCCGATGATGTCGTCACTCGTCACGGCCGCGTCACACACCTTATCAACAACGCCGGGGTCGGCGTAATGGGCACATTTGAGCAGCTTTCGATCGAGGATCTAGAGTGGCTGATGGGCATCAATTACTGGGGCGTCGTTTATGGCTGCAAAGTGTTTTTGCCGATCCTCAAACAACAAGAGTCTGCCCATATCCTCAATGTTTCGAGTGTTTTCGGCTTGATCGCACCTGAGGAGCAAACGGCGTATTGCTCGTCAAAATTTGCCGTTCGCGGCTTTACCGAGAGCCTGCGGCACGAGATGGCCGGAACGAATGTTGCGGTTTCGTGCATTCATCCGGGTGGTATCAAAACCAATATCGCTCGCAACTCGCGTGTCGGTGCGGAAACACCCGACGAGTGGAAACAGCAGGGTGCCAAATTCTTTGACAAGGTCGCCAAGACCTCGCCCGAAACCGCCGCCGACGTGATCGTAAAAGGTATTAAAGACAAAAATCCTCGCATCCTCATCGGCCAGGACGCGTTTCTTATAAGTATGTTTTCGAGATTGTTTCCCCGGCGATATCTACGCGTGATCGAACGCCTCGCCGGACACAAGATGAGCCTCAGAAAGAAATAACCTTACTTTTTCGGCAAAGTAATCGTCTTTCCCTCAGAGTCCATTTCGAGGTGACGGGTTGTATTGTCAGTTACGCTCGGCGGGACGAGATCGCCGGTCTTGTAACGCGGGTCGGGAGCGGTCCATTGGGTTTGCTGCGGCGGGAGACTTCGGTTGGGTCGGTGTTGGTTCAGTGTACTTTGATTTTGGCTCGTGAAACTCATCCGCGATTGCTCCATTTTACGGGATTTCAAATAATCCGAGATTCCTTTTGCGAGAAAGGTCGACGCGGGAAAAAGCATTGCCCACCACCAACGGCTGCCGTTGGCGACGTTCGTAAATAAGAGAACCATCGAGACGATCAAAAAGCCAACGCCGGAGATGATGCTCTTTACGCCATCGCCATAAACCTCGTGGGGGTCCGTTTTGCGACTTTTGTCACCTTTCGGACTGCCGAACTGCAATGGCTGGAGCGGTTCCATCATCCCAAAACCGCCCGATTTGCCGCCCAACGCATCGGTCACGTTGCTCAGATCGGTGCCGCAGCTGCGACAGAATTTACCGGTTTCAGGATTTTGTTGACCGCATTTTGGGCAAAACATAGTTTTTTATGGTTCCGCGTTTCGAGTTCTAAGTTCCGAGTCAAAGAAGTTCTATACGTCCTACTCGGAACCCTGAACTTTGAACTCGGAACTTGATCGCTGTCTTCTCGCTTCGAAAAGTATTACGCCGGCGGCGACTGATACGTTCAACGAATCTATTTTTCCATACATCGGTATTTTTACCAACACATCGCAGTTCTCCGCGACCAGCCGGTGCAGCCCGCTGCCCTCGCCGCCGAGCACCAGAGCACTCGGGCGTGTCCAGTCCCAATCGGTGTAAGACATCCCGGCATCAGCACTGGTGCCGACCACCCAGACATTTTTCTCTTTCAATTTTTCGATAAAGCGGTTGAGATTCGGCGTTTTGGTGACGCTGACGTATTCGATCGCGCCGGCGGATGATTTGGCGACCGTATCATTGAGGCCGACGGCACGGCGTTCGGGAATGATGACGCCATCGACGCCTGAGCATTCGGCGACACGCAGGATCGCACCCAGATTTCGCGGGTCCTCGACACCATCGAGCACCATGAACAGCGGCGTCTCACTCGCGGCACCGAGCATCGCGTCGGCATCAACATAATCTGCGGCAGCCGAAAACGCCATCACGCCCTGATGATTAACGCCGGGCTCAAGATTCTTTTCAAACGTCTCACGCGGTACGCGGCTCCATGCGATCGACCGTGCACGGCAAATATCGATGATCTCAGACAGACGATGCTCTTTTGCGCCGTCAGCAATGATCACCTTATCGACACGCCGGTTATCGGCCCGCAAAGCCTCAAGCACAGGCGAGAGACCGTAAATGACCGATGAGAGACGGGGATTAGAAGCTGACGAACGCGGCTCATCACGTCGAGCCGAACCTGCTCTTTCGTCGTCCCTCGTCCCTCGTCTCTTGTCCCTAAATCCTTGTCCCTTTCCTTTCATAAAAGTTGCCACTGCAGCCGCGAATATTTTGTAAATTGTCGAACGTTGCTGCTCGATGCGACGCTTCCAAATCCGATCTTTCCAAAGCTCGAACGCTGCAACCCTTGCGGATCCCGTCGGGCTTCAACCTCCCAAACGGCGCCAAGGTTCTGTCGTATCGATACATAATTGGCAACGAGGAGGGCGTTGGGAGCATTTTCTTTCAACAAGCCAGCGAGTCGCCGGATATTCTCACTCGCAACTAGGCATTTGTCTTCGCCGAGACATGAGAAATCAAATCCCGCTAAGTTTATCCGAAACCCTTTCGCGTATGTGCGGCTGTAAATGTCGATCACGGCTTCATCTGAAGCCGTTTTTGATTCGTCGAGCAGCTTGGACTTGCCATGACGGCCTTTCTTTTCGAGCAGGTCAACCTTACTTTTTGACAACATACCTGTGACGATCAGCGCCAGTTGATCGACCGGTATGGCAGTCACCTCACGAGTGTTGAAATCCGCAACAGAAATAATGCCGCCACTAATATCGATGCGCGACGCCCGCGCTGGTAGATCATCCGCGTTCAGGCTTTCGTCGGTCACGATCGAGCAGATGAATCCAAGATCGCTGAGCCGAGAGATCAGTAGATCTGCGTCCGCACTGCTCTCGACGCGGGCTAACGGTAGTGACGTTGCGGGTGTCAAGATAGCCTCAACAATAGGAAACTCAAGATGCAAAAATGTCGCAGCCTGTTGGGCATCGGCGTTGCTACGCGCTGAGAGCAAGATCACATTAAAACCTTTTTCCCATGCATCGAGTTTGCGAGTGATCGGAATGATCTGATCGGAATTTTCCGATTTGACCTCCAGTCCGCCGCCGCAGTACATACACTTCAACCGGTTAGGCGGATTTTTGCGGCTGCACGCCTCGCAGTCGACCATCTCGTCGGCTCGGAAAGCGATATTCTCCGTCTGGATGAGCGGGTCGAACGCGGGCTGGTTTTCGGGCCTGTCTGCCATAACAAGTGGGAATTTTAGCATTTTCGCCCTGAAATTGCTTGACCGCACTGCCCGCTCAAGGCAAACTGGAATTGCACAATGAAACTTTTCACCGTCGAAGAGGCAAACGCTCTACTGCCCGAAATAGTCCCAAAGCTCCAGTCGATACGCAGCTTATATTCCCATATAAACGAGATGCGTGACGGCGCTCGTGCGGCCGCCGTTGCATCCGAATTTGGCGGCGGCATGGCCGGCGGGTCGGGCTACGTTAACACGCTTTATAAGGTCGGCAAGCTCACTACCGAAATGAATGATCTAGGCGTCGAGCTAAAAGATTACACCAGCGGCCTGATCGATTTTCCCAGCATGCGGGGCGGACGCGTTGTGTTGCTCTGCTGGATGCTCGGCGAGGGTGGGGAGATCGAGTGGTGGCACGAAACCGACGGCGGATTTGCCGGACGACAACCGTTATAGCGATTTCCACAGGCGCTTAATGCATGTGCGCTACCCGACTAACCTTTCCACCAATCACCGAAAACTTTAAAGTTTCCTGCGCTTTAGTGTTGACTGCTTAAAGTAAATTCTGATACCATCGCTTTGCTTTTCAGTAATTGCGCTTAATAGAAAAACCAGTAAATTCACACCTACGCCTATGAATTGCCCAGTATGTGATAGGAGTTTGGCACCAACCTTGTCGATCTGTCCGGCATGCGGTGCCATGATGAATGACAGCGTCCGCGAAGAATTACAGACCAAGATCGCGTCAGGCTCGCTCGCGAGGCCTGCGGAAAGGCCGCAGATTCCGCCTGTAAATCGTCCTACCTCGCAGCGTCCACCGATGATCGCTCCGCCGCAGATGCAAAAGCGTCAGGAGACGGCGGTACTCAACTCGTCAAAAACAAGCCCCACGCTGGTCGAATTTCAAAATAAAAACTCATCGCTGCCGGATTGGCGGCTGCAATTGCAAAATGCTGTCCAGCAGCGAAAGGGCGGGCAGTCGGCTGTGGCAACTACCGACGAGCGGTCGTTCCCGACCAACGGCGGTGCGGCTCTCAAGGCTGAGATCGTCCCTCCGGCGGAGCCCGAGATCAGGCCGGGCATTTCCGATCCGCGTGTCGCGAACGCAATGAGGCGTATCGATCAGTCGCGGCAAACATTTCTTGAACCCCAAGCGAAGCCATCGGCTGCAAAACCTGCGCCGAACAGAGCGTTTCCGTTTGACGTAGTTCAGTCAAATGGTCGAACCGCCGCCGCTCCGGCACCTATAAGAAATGCTCCGCCTGTGGTCAAGCCAAAGCTCGTTGTTCCGTCGCACAGTGAGGAGAAGCGGGATACTAACAAATTGCCGCCGTTACCTTTACAGCACGAGCGTATCGAAAGCGTTATTCCAATCGAGGAAACTCCGGTAGCGAAAACCAGCGGTTCCGCCTCGTTGCCGCCCGAATTTGCCGAGATCAAACGCATCCGCATCAAGGCGGAGCATAGTGAGGCGGTCGATCAGGACAATGTTGATGTCTATGACGACGAGATCGAGGATCTCGCTCCGATCTCGATGCGTTTCGGAGCTGGTTTGTTTGACCTTATCATTACAGCGTTCGCGTCGTTGCTGATGCTCTCGCCATTCGCTTTTGGCGGGGCGGAATGGTCGTCGCTTTCCGGTGCGCTTGTATTTGTCGCGACGCTTGCGATCGTGTCGTTCCTTTATATGACGGCGTGCGTTGGTTTTGTGGGCAAGACGTTGGGAATGCGGCTCTTTTCGCTCGAGTTGGTCGATGCCGTCGAAAATGAGTATCCGACGCTCCACCAGGCAGCTATCAACACCTCAATTTATCTCATCTTGCTGCCGTTTCTCGGAGTGGGGTTTATAGCAACTTTCTTTAACGAAGAGAACCGTGCCCTACACGACCTGCTGTCGGGGACGATACTTGTAAGAGAATTTTAATCGAAATATCGGTCAGTAATAGTAAAGCCCAAAGTGATCGATATTTTGGGCTTTTTCGCGCATAAACTAAACTCTCACTTATGAACGGCGAAACGCCCCAACCAACGAAGGAAGAAAAGTTCCAACAGCTTGCCGCAATTGTCCGTCGTAAAGCGCTCGCCGAGATCAAAAAGCATCAAAAGCTGATCGCAAATTTCAATGCTGATCTCGAAAAGCACGGCGATCCTGAGCGTTGGAAACGTTATGGCGATCTGCTGCTGGCAAACGCCAACAACGCCGAGCGCAGCGGTGACGTGATCAAGGTAACCGATTATTTTGACGACGCGACACCTGTGATCGAGATCATTGGAGAGCGGAATCGTTCGATCAGTGAGGTCGCTGAGGAATATTTTCGTCGATACGTTAAGGCCCGCAACGGCCTAAGCGTGATCAACGAACGTATGGCCGCTGCTGAAACAAAACTTGTGAACCTGACACAAAAACTCGGCTATATCGACACCGCTATTGCAGAGGGAAACGAAGAATATCTCGCTTCACACATTGCACCGCCGCGAAAGCCGATCGCTGTTACGCGAAAGAAAAAGCAGACCGTTGAGTTCAAGGGTGCTCGCCGGTTTATATCTACCGACGGTTTTGAGATCTTAGTCGGAAAAAAGGCGGTTGATAACGATCATCTGACCTTTCGCGTCGCCCGTTCGCTCGACACTTGGCTGCATGCAGCCGATTATCCGGGCTCGCATGTCGTGATCCGCAACGCCGGACGCAAAGAGATCCCGACCCGCACGCTGACCGAGGCGGCGCAGCTCGCCGCTTTTTACAGCGACGCCCGCGAACAGCCTAAGGCAGCCGTCAATTATACGCTAAAAAAGTTTGTAAATAAGCCAAAGCGGTCCGCTCCGGGTCTGGTGAGTCTTGCCAGCCACAAGACGATACTCGTCGAGCCGCAAGTGCCGGTCGAGAGCGTCTAGCCGCTATTCTGCCATCGTTTTTGCGATGGTTTCTTTCATCGACTGGTAGATCCGCTCGCCGCCGCCAACAAACACGCCCCGAAGGTGACCTTCGCGATCGACGAGCATCGTTTGCGGCACCACCTGTTGTTTTGTGATCTTATAAAACTCATTCGTCACCGCATTCGGGCTGCGGGCGATCGTATAGTTTAGCTTCATCTGCTCAACAAATTTGGTGATCTGCGGAACAGTTTCAGGCGTACCGGCACCATCGCCGATATTCATACCGATCACCTCAAATCCCTGAGGGCCGTATTCGTTTTGCAAAGCGACAAGCGTCGGCATTTCAGCACGGCACGGGCCACACCAAGTGCCCCAAATATTCAGCAAAAGAACCTTGCCCTTTTTGCTGGAGATCTTAAATGTAGTGCCGTCAAGCAGTTCGAGATCTGCCTCGGCAAGCCCTGATGCGAGGGGTGGAAATGCGGAGGATTTGCTGGAGGTATTACCCGTTTTGGCGTTGGTATTAGCCGGAACATTCGTGGCATTGTTTCCGGTCGCCGGCTGATTACCGCCGCAACCAGAAAAGCTTGAAAACGCGAGCGTTAAAACTACAAATAATGCCAGGTTGATAAATAATTCTTACATTAGATCTTTATGATATCAATAATTAAGTTAGGAAAACATTAGCATCAAAATCCCGCAATTTAAAATTACAGACATCTCTCCGAATTTTTTGTTTTTCACCGTAAATAATATAGACTGCTCTCTGATTCTTATTCCAACTTAGTAGATTTGGCATATGCTTTTCCTATCGCAGTCGGCGACTGTCTATGGTATCGACGCCCTGATCGTCGATATCGAGGTCAATCTCCAGCCCATATCCACTGGGGTCGATACGGTGCCGCCGTTTAATATCGTCGGCCTGCCGGATACGGCCATTCGCGAGTCAAAGGAGCGCGTCAAGGCCGCGATCACGAACAGCAAGTATTTCTTTCCTTTTCACAAAACCACTGTAAATCTGGCTCCTGCGGATATCCGGAAAGAAGGAGCGGCTTTTGATCTGCCCATCGCTTTGGGAATACTCGGGGCGGCAGGGGATCTGGGGATCGAAAGCTTAGAGAATACACTCAGCGTTGGCGAGTTATCGCTTGACGGGCGGGTGCGGACGGTTCGTGGGGCTTTGTCGATCGCGTTAAAAGCCCGCGAAGCCGGTATCAAGAATCTGCTACTGCCGGAGGAAAATGCTACCGAAGCTGCGGTTGTTGAGGGTGTCAGAGTCTATCCGATCCGCGACCTGCGACAGGCGGCTGAGCTTGCTCAGGATCTGCAATCCGGAGATATGACCCGCGTCGCTCCGCTGCGGCTAGATGTGTCGGCACTAGACTCTAACGGCACAAAATACCGGGTCGATTTTAACGAGGTTCGCGGCCAGCAGACGGCAAAGCGCGCGTTAGAGGTCGCAAGTGCTGGGGGTCACAATATACTGTTTATTGGACCGCCGGGTTCCGGAAAGACCATGCTTGCGAAACGTCTGCCGACGATCTTGCCGCCGCTGGAATTTGAAGAGGCGATCGAGATCACGCGGATACATTCGGTTGCGGGGCTGACTGGGAAGTCCGGCCTGATAGTTGAACGTCCGTATCAATCTCCGCATCATACTGTTTCGCAAGCCGGGCTTATCGGTGGCGGATCGATACCAAAACCGGGGGAAGTTTCACTTGCGCACAACGGTGTATTGTTTTTGGACGAACTGCCCGAATTTGACCGCAGCGTTTTGGAAGTTCTTCGTCAGCCGATGGAAGATAAGACGGTTACGATCTCGCGGGCGGCGACCTCGCTTACCTTTCCGGCGAACTTTACGCTAGTAGCCTCAATGAACCCTTGCCCGTGCGGTTACTTTGGCTCAAGCCGCGAATGCAAATGTTCAGGCATCCAGATCCAGCGTTATGTTGGTAAGATCTCCGGCCCGTTGATGGACCGCATCGACATCCATATAGACGTGCCGGCGGTAAAATTTAACGAGCTACGCGGCCGCGGCGTCGCTGATGGAGATAGTTCGGAAACGATAAGGGAAAGGGTGATCGGTGCCCGCGAACGCCAGGTCGCGAGGTTTGCGGGCGATGGTTTTTCCAACTCGGCAATGTCGGCGCGGCAGATTCGTGATTTTTGTGCTCTCGACGATCAAAGCGAGCAACTCCTCGAAAAAGCGATGTTACGGCAAGGCTTATCGGCCCGGGCACACGACCGTATCTTAAAGGTATCGCGAACTATTGCCGACCTCGACGGTAGCGACAATATCCAACCAAACCACATCAGCGAAGCCATCAACTACCGTTCGCTCGACCGTAATTACTGGGCGTAAGTTTATTTGCTCAACACTCTCAGAAGCTCCGCGACGCTCCATGCTTGTGCCGGACATCCGCGCGACGTGTGTGGCGGATCGCCGTCAAATATCTCACTGATCTGTCCGACCGCAGCGGCACGAAGGTGTTTGCGAAGCCCCGCGAGGATCTCGTCGATCCGCTTTTCAGCCATTGCATCTCTTGAATGCACCTTGCGGTAGGCGTCGACAAAATGTCCGATCAGCCATCCCCAAACCGTGCCTTGATGGTAGCCGGAATCTCGGTCGTGCGGTGAGCCGATATAGACCGGAACATAGCGCGGGTCTCGCGGTGAGAGCGACCGTAAGCCATCGGGTGTGAGCAACTCGGCCTCGACTTTTTTGACGACGGAACGGGCACGTTTTGCGTCAAGCATCGAGTGCGTCAGGCTGACGGCAAAGATCTGATTTGGCCTGACGGACCCGTCTTTTTCAGCACCGTCGATCACATCGTAGAGACAGTTTTCGGACGAGTTCCAGAACTGACCGTTAAAACTGTCGCGTGCTATCGTCGCCATTTCAGAATAGCGGGCTTGCCTTTCCGGATCGTTAAATTGCGTAGCAAACTTCTCAATAATACAAAGAGCGTCGTGCCACAGAGCCTGAATCTCGACGGGCTTGCCGGTTCGCGGCGTGACGACCCAGTCACCGATCTTTGCGTCCATCCATGTCAGTTGTGTGCCGGGTTCGCCCGCGTAGAGCAGCCCGTCGCTGTCAACGTGGATGTTGTATCGTATGCCTGCAACGTGATGGTCGATGATACACACGAGCTTTTCGTAAAGCTCAACGCGGATCATCTCGTAGTCTTCGGTCGCCTCGGCGTAAGCCCTGATCGCCTCAAAAAACCACAGCGTAGCATCTACTGTGTTGTAATCGGGCGTTTCACCTTCATCGGGAAAGCGGTTCGGGATCATGCCCTCGGAGATGTGTTTGGCAAACTCGAGAATGATGCTGCTGGCGATCTCGGGCCGCTTTGTCGCAAGCGTCAGCCCGGACAGGGCGATCATCGTATCGCGTCCCCAATCGGAAAACCACGGATATCCGGCGATCACAGTATTGCCGCCGCCTCGATCGACAATAAACTGATCCGCCGCCAAAATCAGCGGCCAGAGCGATTCGTCATCGGTCTCGGCACGGACGATGAGATCGGCGCGTCGTTTGATGTCAGTTTTTTCAAGTTCGACCGCATCGGTTGCTTTGCGTGCAATGGTAGAAACGATGACAACCGCATCTGATGAGAGATCAAATGTGAGGCTAAACGGCTGATAGAGGTCTTCGGTAAAGTCAAACCCACGTTCCCGCTCAATGGCGTATTCGAGATCGCGGTACCAGTGGCCTTTATGTTCGAGCCCCACCGCGTTGTGGGCAAAATGAAGCTGCGGCATTTCGGGATACGGCTGCATAGATATTAGGCCGTCCTCGACCGAGTAATCTCCGTCGAACAAAGCATCCTCATGCCGCAGGTGATGATGGTCTCGAAAAGCAACTAGCGGCTTTAGCTCCAGCGTGATTTCAGTTGGGTTTCCGCCGATCACCTTCCAACGACAAACGACCGAGTTTTCACCGTGCGGCATAAAAACAGATTTTTCTAATACGACGCCGTTTACCTCATAAGTCCATATTGGAAACGGCTCAAGCCGAAAGCCCCTGAGATATTTGTATCCCTCAGGATGGATCTCGCCGGGATATTGGTTGGTGGAAAGCTCAAAACGCCCGCCGTCGATAATGAGCGTTTCCTCAAATTTAGAGAGCAGCAGCCTTCGCCCTAATGGCGGATGCGTGGCGGCGACGAGCAGCCCGTGATAACGCCGCTTATGTGCCCCGGCGATCGTGCCGGATGCGTAGCCGCCGATGCCGTTCGTCTCAAGCCACTCGCGCGACCCGGATTTTTCCAGATCGCGGCAGATATTTTTCTCGATCTCAAGCATTAACAATTTCATTCTCCGCTTATTTAATTAACATTTTAATATGTTTGGCCGATATTCGATGTGAACAAAAAACCTTTTCCTGATAAATTGCTAATATGACGGTTTTGGTAACAGGCGGAGCAGGTTACATCGGCAGCGTGACAGTCGAGATGATGCGGGCGCGTGATATCCCGGTCGTTGTGCTTGATAATCTGGTTTACGGGCACCGGCAGGCGGTCGATGCCGATATCCCGTTTTATCAGGGAGATGTTGGCGATAGGGAATTGGTAAAAAAGATCATTGCCGAACAGAATGTCACGTCGTGTATACATTTTGCCGCGTATGCTTACGTGGGCGAATCGGTCACCGATCCGGCAAAGTACTTTGCGAATAATACGGTTCAGACCAATGAGCTGCTAAACACGCTCATCGGAGCTGACGTTAAAAACATCGTTTTTTCATCGACCTGTGCGACCTACGGCGATCCGCAGCAGATACCGATCAGCGAGACGCATCCGCAAAAACCTGTAAATCCTTACGGTTGGTCAAAGTTTATGACCGAGCGGATCCTCGAATCTTATGACACGGCCTACGGGTTAAAGTTTGTCGCTCTGCGATATTTTAACGCCGCCGGTGCGACGGAGAAATGCGGCGAGCATCATGACCCCGAGACGCACCTGATACCTATTATATTAAACACGGCAAATGGCGAGCAGCCGTTCGTCCCGGTCTTTGGCAACGATTATGCAACCCCGGACGGCACATGCATTCGCGATTATATACACGTTGCCGATCTTGCAGACGCCCATATTCGGGCACTCGAATATCTCACCGACGGCGGAGCTTCGACGCACATCAATCTCGGCAACGGCCAGGGTTTCTCGGTTTATGAAGTCATCGAGGCAGCACGAAAGGTCACTGGCCGCTCGATAGATGTGCGGGTCGACGTCAGGCGAGCGGGCGACCCTGACCGGCTGATCGCGGATGCCGTTAAGGCCGCCGACACCCTCGGCTGGACGCCGACCAATTCAGGGATCGAGATGATAATCCGCTCCGCTTGGGAATGGAAACAGGCTCATCCACACGGTTATACCGACTGACCCGCCCTATTTGCCAATTGGACTAAATTAAAGGCTTTTGCGAAAATGATTGAACCTTTTGCAGTTCAATAATTCGTATTGATTAATGATGGCCAATAATCTCGCCGGCTTCGAAAACATACCCCAGACGATACCGCATTTCTGCTTCGAATCATTTCGACGGCACAATAAACGCGACGCGCTAGCCTATAAGATCGAGACCACTTGGAACTACATCAACGGCGATGCCGCTATCGAACGGATCAAACGTATTGCGATGGGACTGGCTGCGCTAGGCGTAAAAGAGGGCGACCGCATTGCTATCATCTCCGAAAATCGTCCCGAATGGTCGTTTGTCGATCTCGCGATACTTTCATTGCGAGCCGTCAACGTCCCTATCTACACCACACAAGCCGTCGAGCAGATCCGGTTCATCCTAGAAAACTCGGGTGCTAAGATGCTGTTCGTCTCCGGACAAAAGCTCTGGAAACACGCCGAAAATGCCATTCGTAGCGATGAGCGTCTCGAAAAGCTCGTGTTCTTTGACATCGACGGACGTCCCGATGGTGACAGCCGTGCGATCACTCTGGCCGAGGTCGAAAAGGCAGGTGACGAACACCGCAAGATCGATGCCGACGTCGTTGAGCGTAGCCTTGCCGCGATCGAGACCACCGATCTCGCGACCATCATCTATACATCCGGCACGACCGGCGAGCCCAAGGGCGTGATGCTGTCGCATGAAAATTTTGTCTCCAACATCGTCGCGATCTCTAAGGGCTTGCCTATCCACTCGACCGACCGCAGCCTCGCTGTGCTGCCGCTGTCACATATCTTTGAGCGGACCGTGTTTTATGTGTTGTGTTCAAACGGCGTGTCAATACATTATTGTGCCGCGTTCGACCAGATCGCCTCGCACCTGCAAGAGGTCAAACCGACCATCATGACCGCCGTGCCTAGGCTCTTTGAGCAGGTCTATCACAAAATAGTTAAGAAAGGTAAGACTGCGGGCGGCTGGAAAACTAAGCTCTTTGAATGGGCGCTCGTTGTCGGTCAGGAATATTGGGCCGTTAGGGATAACCACGGCCGAGTGTCGCCGTCGCTCGTAGCAAAACACGCTCTCGCAAATCGGCTCGTCTTTTCAAAATGGCGTGACGGCGTTGGCGGTGCCCTAAGGTTTTTTGTTTCGGGTGGAGCACCGCTTTCAAAAAAACTCTCGTACGCATTCTGGGCCGCCGGTATCCCGATTCTGCAGGGCTACGGCATGACCGAGGCTTGCGTCACCTGCGCCAATCGCCCCGATGATAGCAAGGTCGGTTCGATAGGAACGCCGTTCGACGGCATCGAGATGAAGATCGCCGAAAAGGATAGTGAGATCCTGATACGCGGAAAGAACGTGATGCGGGGCTATTACAATAACCCCGAAGCGACCGCTCTGGCCATCGACGACGAAGGCTATTACCATACCGGCGATGTCGGTTATGAGGACACGGACGGCCACTTTTTCATAACAGATCGCATTAAAGACCTTTTCAAACTCTCAAACGGCAAGTACGTTGCACCTCTGCAAGTCGAGAGCCTACTCAAGCAAAGCCCGCTCTTCTCGCAGCCCGTCGTCGTCGGCAGTGGCCGCAAACAGGTCGGTGCTTTGATCGTGCCTGATTGGGATGCGTTGAAAGAAGTGATGAAAGATGACGGCGTTGATGTATCCGGCACTCGCGAGGAATTGTGCGAAAACCCGCAATTCATCAAACGCGTCCAGCAAGATGCCGTCGAACTCACCCGTGAACTCAGCGACTATGAACGCGTCAAACGCGTCTATCTACTTCCCCGCGAATTTTCCATAGACAAAGGCGAAATGACGCCCACCCTCAAGATCAAGCGAAACGTAATCGACGAGAAATACGAGGAAGCGATTGATGAGATCTGCGGCAGTTAAGTTTTCCTCCATCTTTACAAAAAAATCCCTTGTCATAGCATGGTATCCGTGCTACTGTGTTACCAATGATCGAATCGTTTGCCAATACCGGTACCGAAGACATCTATGAGGGTACCAATTCGGCTGCGGCGAGACGGCTATTGCCTCGCGATCTCTGGAAGGTAGCTTTTCGCAAACTAGATCAGATAGACGCAGCCTCAACAATCGATGATCTACGTGTGCCGCCGGGGAACCGGCTTGAGATATTAATGGCAGATCGTGAGGGGCAATTTAGCATTCGTATAAATGACCAATATAGGATTTGTTTTGGTTGGACTGAGTTCGGAGCAAAAGACGTAGAGATCGTCGATTATCACTAGCGGAGTAATAAAATGATTAGGATACCTAAAAACAGACCTGCAACACATCCGGGGGAAATGCTGCTTGAGGAGTTTCTCGTGCCGATGGGGATGACGCAAAAAGAGCTAGCGGATGCTATACACGTTCCGTTTCAGCGTATCAACGAGATCGTCGCCGGGAAGCGCGGGTTGACGCCGAGTACGGCTTTGAGGTTGGCAAAGTATTTTGGTATGTCGCCGGGATTTTGGCTAAATCTTCAGATGAGGTGCGATCTGCAAGCGGCAGAGAAAAAAGAAGAGTCTGTGTTGAAAGGGATCAAGCCCCAAAAGCGAAAAGATTCGCCCATCGCCGCCTAGGTCTATGTCCTCAAACTTTATCCGCAACCAACCCGCTTTTCTCTTTGAGCAGGGAATTGAGCGAGCCGGTATCGCCATGGCGGTTTTTTAGCAAGGCTTCGGCGAGTTCGAATAGTGGTGCGGGTATCTCTCCGATCTCTGTTGTGTTTTCGTCGCGGCCCTGGGGGTAGGTGGAATAGAATTCGACCTCGGCTTCGCAAAAATCGCAGCTTCCTAGATGGCGGCCGATCTCGCTGCCGCGTGAGCGGGGCAGATCGCCGTTTTGATATTCGAGCAATTCGTGTGACGAGGGACAATCCTCATTTTTCAAGAAACCTGTCATCTTTGATGAAACCATAGAGCACATTTCGACCTTATTCGCTGTATCGAGCGAGCGGACTTATTCTTTGTTACAAGAAAAGTAAATCTGTAATGGCCGATTCGTTCCAAAACTTCGCAAACAAATTTTCGAAAAATCGGCGACATCCTATGGTTTAACAACAAATCAGCCTTACAATCCATTTATTATCAATGGTTTAGGGAAGTGTATAAAAAATATACAATAATGTAAAAACATGTTGCTCAAACTGACAATAATTGCTACTATCTTAAATGTAGGTGGTGAGCCGCAGTTATCTCACTCCCTCAGATGATCAGATCGACCGCCATTAACCGCTGTTGGTCACGCCAAATCTCTACTACCCCAAAAATTAGCTCAGACCGAGATTGTGTTCGCAACCCGTACGCTACCCGTGTGCATCGAAGGGGGGCTTGTCTGCAACGCTCGCAGACGATCGACACATCTGCCAACAAGATCTGAGCCGCATTGGAAAAGGACAATTTCAATCGGAAAGGCTGAATTATGAGTGAAGTAAAAACTAAGGATCGGTTGCCCCGATCGATCCATCACAAACAGATCAAAGTCGGCAAGTGGAATGACAGTCTCAAAACCTCTGATGTAAATCAGATCTGGATCGAGCTGCACCGCATAGTGTCGTCGCACCCACTGGTCAGGGCCTCAAAGCGTGCCGGCTTTTTGGTCGAAGAGGGTAAGCAAAATGCTTACACGGACCTCACCCAAGAGCTCTTTGTCGCTCTACTGTCTAAGGACCGGTTTCAGCATTACATCGACACAGAGATGTCCGACCCGGAGATCGAGGCCGAGATCAGCCAGATCGAGCTGACCAACATGCTGACGGCGGAGCTGCGAAAACGCTACCCGGAATCGTATCGTCTCGCCCGCCGTATCTCGACGCTGATACAGTCAAGCGCTATTTTCAAACGCTTTGACAATGTCGATAACCCGGAGGCTCACCGTCGTCTTGCCGACCGTCTCTATGGCCTGTCGGACTGGAAACTGCAAAAATCACGCCGTGACGTTCAGGAAATGGACGTCCGCGTCAAAGCCGTCTCGTTCCAAAGCCGCGACACACGCATGGTCGGCTGTACCGGCGATGCTCAGATAGTCATCAGCAATCCGGAGCTCGAAAAACTGATCGTCCGCGTGCTAAAAGCGATCGATTCGCCTGTCGATGTCCGCTCGCTCCGTTCTTTTGTGATGTCGCGTCTTCCGATCATGGATATCCATCTCGTGCCCGTCGGCAGCGGCGGCAACGAGGACGATGACGACCGGATGCCGTTCGAATTTACCGACACCCGCGAGACGCCAGAGGAAGACCTGCTTCGCAACGAAGCTGAGACTGCCGCCGCCGGTTTTGTCGATAACTTTCTCGTCACGCTTCACAAATCCGTCCGCGGCAAAGCCAAGCAGTACGACCGCATGATCAACGTCCTGTGGCACTGCTATCTGATCTCTGACAGCGGCACACAGCTCGAAGTTGCCGAGATGCTCGGTGTGTCCGATTCGCTCGTCTCGGATTACCGCAAACGTATCGAAGCCAACCTGCAGCAGCTTTCGTTTAACGGCGTCAATGAGGCCCGTCAGTTCGAAAAAGCCCTCAAACATAAGGTCCGCGACCTGATAACGATGGAAAAAGAAGAAGTTGCCGCCTAATGGCACTTTGCTCTCAACAGTTATGTTTTTAGTCGCAGCAGATGCCCATCGAACGATCAAAAAGTAAGGATCACAGCTCATTGTCCCCGCGATCCAAAGCCGGCGGCACGGTCTCCAACGACCTGCCGCCGCTTCGGTCGTTTGGGCAGCCGGACGATATGGGCACTGAGCCATCCGGCTTACGAAATCTGCATCGCCGAGACGACGCCGATGTCGCTCCCGCCAATGAGCCGACGCAGACAAGATCAGAAGTAAATGTGGTTGTAAACACGACCACCATTCCTGTCGAACCGCCTGACAACCAAGGCCCTAATAACAAGGCCGAGAGGAAAGCAAAGCAGACCAAGAATGATCAAGCCCTCCTGACTTCGGACAGATGGCTCGCCCGCAACGGGCATACATTTACTTACGTCGGGCTGTTCCTGTTCTCGATCATGGTGCTGTTTAGGCCCTACGAGATCGTACCGGGTCTGTCGTTCCTTGCCTCAACCGCGTTTTATTTCGCACTCGCGACACTTGCGATATATTTCCCGAGCCAGATCGCCGCCGAGGGCACCTTGACGACAATGTCCACCGAGGTCAAGGCCCTGCTCGCATTGACTGCGCTCTCGCTCCTCACGATGCCGATCGCCAGGAACCCGGGCATGGCTTGGGATACGTTTAACGATTCGTATAGCAAATCGGTCATCATATTCATCGTTTTGGTCAACGTCGTTCGCACGCGAAAGCGTCTGATGGGGATGGTGTGGCTGTCGTTTGGCATCGGTATTTATTTGAGTATCTCGGCGTTGCAGCTCTACATGAGCGGCAAATTTACGGTCGAAGAATATCGCGTCGGCGTCGAGATTGGCGGTATGTTTGGCAACCCGAACGAGATGGCGATGCACTTTGTGATGATGACGCCGCTCGCTTTTGCACTTGCCATGGCGGTAAAGAGCAAGGTCATGCGGCTCGCATATTTCGGTATGGGCGGGCTTTTCATCGCTGCCAACATGGTTACGTTTTCACGCGGCGGCTTTCTCGGGCTCGTCGCATGTATGGTGTTCCTCGCCTTTAAGATCGGCCGCAAATACAGGCTCAACGTGGCGATCGCGTCGATACTGATCAGCGGTATCGCGATGGTCGCCGCTCCCGGCAACTACGGTTTGCGAATGCTATCGATCTTTATCCCGGGGCTCGACAGCGTTGGTTCGAGCAATCAGCGCCAAGAGCTTTTGTGGCGTTCACTACTGGTGTCAGCACGCAACCCGTGGGGTATCGGCATCGGCAACTTTCAGATCGTCGGCATACGGGATCTACAATCGCACAACGCATTTACACAGGTTTCTGCCGAACTCGGTATCCTCGGGCTCGTTGCGTACATGATCTTTATGATCAGCCCGTTTCGCAAACTCAGCGCGATCGAGCGCAAGCATTTTGACCGCGACGAGTTTGACTGGTTCTACTACGTCTCGATCGGCCTGCAGGCGAGCATCGTCGGCTATTGGGTCTCGAGTTTCTTTGCATCCGTGGCGTACAATTGGTTCATCTATTACCTGATCGCATACGCGGTGGCATTTCGCAGAATTTACAACATCGAGCGTCCCGCTGAAGAATCCGAGACTGCTCCCGTGACCGGACAGCAACCCATATTGGCAACATGATCTTGACAGCGGAACAAATAGCATTTTGGTTGTGCATCGGCGTGCTGGGATACGTCTATGTCGGCTACCCGCTGCTCGTCCATCTCGTAAGTCGCGTATTTCCAAAACCAGTAGTGAACGGTGATATCGAACCAAAAGTTACCGTCCTCATCACCGCGTTTAACGAAGAAAACGACATTCGCGCAAAGCTCGAAAACACGCTCTCAGTCGAATATCCCGCGGCCAAACTTGAGATCATAGTTGCCTCTGACGGTTCGACAGATGGAACCGATGAGATAGTAAAAACCTTTGCGGATCGCGGCGTCACGCTATTTCGCCAAGAAGGCCGCGTCGGCAAAACCACGACGCAAAATAACGCTGTCGAACAGGCCACCGGCGATATCATTCTCTTCTCCGACGCGACCACGCTCTATACCAAAGACGTTTTTCGTCGCATCCTGCCGCATTTTGCGGACGAGACCGTCGGCTGCGTCGCCGGCCGTTTGATCTATGTTGATGACGCGAGCACGATCGTCGGCAGCGGTGCCAAGAGCTATTGGAACTACGAGACGTTCATCAAAACAGCCGAATCAACGGCGTGTTCGCTGATCGGTGCTTCGGGATGTTTGTATGCTGTGCGTCGCTCCGCTTACGAACCGATGTACGCCGAGGCATGCTCCGACTTTCTGATCTGCACCCACCTTTACCGCAGCGGCTTGCGAAGTATCTTCGCCCCGGACGCAGTCTGTTATGAACATACAAACAGCCGCTCCGACGACGAGCTCAGCATGCGTGTCCGCGTAATATCGCAGACATTTACCGATCTCTGGCGAAACCGCGACATGCTCAATCCGCTGAAAAGCGGCTTTTTCGCCGTCCAGCTCATCTCGCACAAAGTCCTGCGTTACACAGTGCCGTTCTTGCTTTTGGCACTGTTCATCACCAACGCGGCACTCGCCACCGAGTCGGTCTTTTATGCGGCGATATTCGCGGTTCAGGCAATGTTTTACGTGCTTGCGTTCGCGGGTTGGGTGCTTGAACGGATGGGTCGTCGCCTGAGTCTGCTCGCAATGCCGCTGTATTTTGTCCTCGCCAATCTCGCCTCCGCCGTCGCTTTTTACAAATTCCTCCGCGGCGAACGCTACGCCCGCTGGGAACCGATCCGCAGCTCACGATAATGCTTGAGACCCCCATCACAAATCACGTAAGCAAACGCGTTGGCCGCAATGTTCTCAGCGGCCCGCGGATCTCGGTCGTCATCCCGGCGTATAACAACGCCGATGTGATGGCCGAGACGCTCGATTCGGTCGTGGCGCAAAAGTTTCGCGAGCACGAGATCATCGTCGTCAACGACGGCTCGCCCGACACCGAAGCTTTCGAGCGTGCCATCCGCAACCATCTCGAAGAGATCATCTACATTCGGCAGCGTAACCAGGGAGCCGGCCCGGCCCGCAACACCGCCATCGAACACGCCCGCGGCGACATCATTGCGTTCCTCGACGGCGACGACGTCTGGCTGCCCGATTTTCTCGCCTCGCAATACGTCCACATGAACCGCAACGGCCTCGACATGGTCTATTGCGACGCCATGCTCACGGGCATGAACTCCGCCCTTCGCCGCACCTTTATGGAAACAGCTCCGTCCGTCGGCGAGGCCGATTTCAACGCTATCCTCGACCTTCGCTGCAACGTCATCACGTCCGGCGTGATGGCAAAAAAAGAGTTCATCGTCGCGGCGGGTATGTTCGAGACCGAGCGTGTGCGGGCACACGATTTTCATCTATGGCTGCGAATGGCCAAAGCGGGTGCGAAGATCGGCTATCAGACAAAGCCCCTGCTCAAATACCGCGTCGAAACCAGCGGCCTCTCCGGCGACAGCATCAGCCGCGTCGAACGCGAGCGTGACGCATTTGTCCGCGTAATGAATACCATCGAGCTTGACGCGGAGCAGCGCGAGATCGCGACAAAACGCATCGCCGGCCTGGAAGCCGACCTCGCCGTCGAGCAGGGCAAATCGTACCTCCTCAGCGGCGATCCCCGAGCAGCTGCCGAACGATTCCGCGTCGCCAACCGCCACCGCCGCTCGCTAAAACTCTCAGCCATCGCTCTCGCCGCCCGCCTCGCACCGAGCCTGCTCCTCCGTCATTTCAAAAACCACCGCTCCGCCGACATCGCCCTCATCCGCCAGTCATAGAAACGATTAAAAGAGTAGGTGGTCCATGTGGTCCATCTGGTCCGGACCCGACCACTCATCGTCTTTTTTTCGTGAATTTTGTGCGTTTCGTGGTTAAATACATCAGATGGACTTTTACTTTTTGCTATTTTCACTCTTTTTTCCGCGGCTCGTGATGCTGGTGTATCTCGTGATGTTTCCGGCGGCGTTCCCGGCAAACTCCGTCCCGCAATGGGCCGACATCCTGCTAGGCATATTTTCTCCGCGTATCCTGATCCTGATCTACATATACCAGAACATGGGCTACGACAACATCTGGTTCGCCGCCCACCTGATCGTAATGCTGCTCGCGTACTTTGGCGGCGGTCGAGAGACGAGTCGACGGCGGAGCCGTCGAAAGGGTGAAGGATAAAGGCGAAAGGATAAAGTAAAGATCGGACTATTGAACACTGACAACTGCTCGGCTTTTTGCCGGGCTTTTGCGTCTAACGTGACATGGGGCGGGAACAGGTATATATTATTTTCGTCCCAAAGGAGAAACTAATATGAAAAAACTTATCGCAATGTCGGTACTCGTACTCTCGTCGGTGATGTTCGTTCATCCGGCAACTTCCTCAACCTCGATCAAACCAAGCGTCAAACCATGCCAGGGCAGCGGCTGTGTCTATGTTTGCAAAGAAGAACGCAAAATCTGCCGCAAGGGTAAAAAAGCCTGCCGCCGCCAATACAACAGTTGCGTCCGCGGATGCCCGAGATAGCGGAAAGGATAAAGGATAAAGGCGAAAGGAGAAAGTTAGGACTCGGATCCGCTCTTTCTCTTTACTTTATCCCTTATCCTTTCGCCTTTATCCTTTAACAAAGAAGTGCGGCTCTGAGTTTCGGGAACTCAGAGCCGCATAATGATCAGATTGGATTAACTGTAGGCCTCGCGAAGGTTGTAGGCAAAAGGCGGATTGTTAATGGGTAGGGCAATGTGTCGAACGAACCAACTCCTTCGCGTTCGTTTAGTTCTTCGGCACGGAAACGTTTTCTCCTTTGAGCGGGATGCCGATACGTTTTGCTTCACGCAAGATGACGTTCGGATCGCTCTTCAAGCTATGGATCTCTTCTTGCAGGGCAAGATTTTCGTCCATAAGATTCTGTATTTGGGCCGCGAGCCTCGTATTCTGGCCCGCCTCTTCTTGCATTTCGGTAAATGCACGGAAATTGATAGAAACACCGAGCATCACAAATATCGAGACGACGATCGCGAACGACAGCCACCACGGCGGCGTTCGGCGGGTCACAGCGGCGGCCGGAGCACGGCGTTTGCGTGTGATCGCGGCACGGCGTGACGTTGTAGTCCCCGTGTTCGCGTTACCCCAATAAATATCTGCGGCCTTGCTCAAGTAATCCCTCCAGATCGTTAATGTCTTCGGACTCGGCGTAAATTCTGACCATCGGCTCGGTGCCGGACGGCCTCATCAGCATCCAGGCGTCGTTTCCGAAAAGGAATTTAACGCCGTCCATGCGGTTGATACTTTCAATTCGCCGGCCGCCGATCTCCGTCGGCTCCTGTGCCAGCTTTTCTTTCAACTTTGCCGCGACATCCGGTGTCAATTTGACGCCGATGCGGCCCGATTCGAGCTTGCCGTCCCTTGCGAAAAGGGCTGCGAGCTGCTCTGTCAAACTTACCCCGCGAGCGGCGACCGCTTCGGCAGCCAAAAGACAGGCCAAGATGCCGTCTTTCTCCGGGTAGTGCCCGCGTATCGAGAGTCCGGCGGACTCTTCGCCGCCAAGGATGATCTCGTCATTATTTATCAATTCGCCGATGAACTTAAAACCGACCGGCGTTTCAAAAAGCTTTATCCCGCGTGCCGTCGCGACCCTGTCAACTTGGTGCGACGTCGCCACGCTGCGTGCAACCCCATTGGTCCAGCCGCGTGATTCGTACAAGTAATCTGTCAATACCGCGATCAGCCTGTTCGGCGTGATGAACTCACCATTACTATCAATGATCCCAAACCTGTCGCCGTCCCCGTCTGTTGCGAGCCCCATTGTCAGGCCCTTTTCGACTACAAGCTTTTTCAAGTCCGGGATGTGCTCTTCGCCCGGCTCCGGCGGCTGCCCGCCAAATGTCACGTCACGCCAATCGTGCAGCGTTTCGACATCGAGTCCGTGATCCTGCAGGATCTTGTTCAAATATCCGCGGCCCGTTCCCCACAGAGGGTCGTAAGCATACCGGCCTTTTGCCGCCGCGATCACGTCGAAACGTATCTTAGTTTTCAAATCGTCCAGATAGGCCGGACGCGGGTCAAAATCTTTTATCTCGCCGCCGGGAGCATCGTGGCCCGACATTTTGTTAGCGATGCGATGCTCGATCTGCTTTGTGATCTCGGGCAGTGCCGGGGCTCCGTCAGCCGTCGAAAATTTGATGCCTTGATACTCAGGCGGATTATGCGACGCCGTAAAGTTAATGCCGCCCGCCGCTCCCTGCGATCGTATCTCATGACTGATCACTGGCGTTGGCGTCGGCTCCGTACATCTGAGAACCGTAAAACCTTTTCGCGATGCGATCTCGGCAGCGACATTCGTAAACGTCTCGCCCATAAACCGCGAGTCGTGACCCACGATCAGCGTCTGCCCCGCATCCGAACTCTTATCTTTCAAATATCCACAGATCGATTCCGCTACAAGCCGGACATTCTCAAACGTGAAGTCCTCGGCGATGATCGCCCGCCAGCCCGATGTTCCAAAGCGGATAGTCATTTAACAATGTTGTCGTTTACCTCTCGGAAAAACCGTACGAGCTATGATTTCAACCCAATTTCCCTTGAAGTGGTTGGAAGCATAGCACATATGTTTAATATATGTAAAGCGAAAAAGCAATATATTTTTAAGAGAGGTAAATACTGTATTTACAATAATTAGAGAATGTTAATTAATGTGTTATCTAACTATAGCGCTTATACATTTTGATATTAGCTCTCAAAATGTTAAGCGCGCACTTCTAAGCGCCTCGTGGGCTGGCATATTCTACTTGATCTCCCATGAGGTCAAAATCGTCCACGACGAATCAGTGATGTGTCAATAGGGGACACCAAATATGCGTGTTGAGGGTGTGTGTCGAAAAGGCGCGCAAGGCCAAGATATGAATTGATCTGCAGGCATTGTGTAAACTACTGTAAACACGGGGTTTACCGGAACGTGTCAATCCTACCATCAATGGCACGCCTATTGCCTGTTTAGAGGTGTAATATTGCGGCCGAAATTTTCGCGTTAATTCGAGTTTATCGGCTACTGCAGCAGCATTCATTGGAGAAACCGAAACAACATGAGACCTATTAAGCATTTCGAGAAAGGGTTGACGTACGTCGCAAAGGGCGCGTTCAACGTCGTCCGTAGCGTAAACCAATTCAAGCCTAACGCATCGTTCATCCCGAAATGGGCTGACAAGCCGATCCTGAAATCGTGGCAAAAGACCAAACCGACGCTTGGCTTTCCGCGTACGACCGACTCACTCTGTCCGCAGTGTGTGATCGAAGCCCGCGAGCAGATCCTGTCGGGTGAGCGGGATGTGTCGACACTCGTCAATGACAATGTCGGTGAGATCAAGGCGCAGATCATCGAGCGTGACGGCCAGGTGTGGATGATCAAAGAGTGTCCGCAGCACGGCAAGATCGAAGACATGATGGCGATCGACTCTAAGTTTCTCCAGCATATCGAATCGCTTTTCCCGGGCCGTGATATGGAATCGCACAATGACGAAAAGCTGCACAACCACGGCACGTCGACGATCAAGTACGGCCGCGGAGCGGTTTTGACGGTCGATCTGACGAACCGCTGTAACATGATGTGCGATCCGTGCTTTATGGACGCGAACCAGGTCGGCTTTGTCCACGAGCTCTCGATGGAAGACGTCCAGGAGATCCTCGACAATGCCATCCAGATCAAGCCGCGTCGCCAGATGTCGGTGCAGTATTCGGGTGGTGAGCCGACGCTCAGCCCTTATTTTCTCGACGCTGTCCGCTATGCACGTAAAGTTGGTTACAACTCGGTGCAGGCCGCGACTAACGGCATTGAGTTTGCCAAATCAAAAGAATTTTGCCGTGAAGCAGCCGAAGCCGGCCTTCGTTTTGTGTATCTGCAGTTTGACGGTATCGGCAACGATGCTAACTCGCACCGCCAGATCGGCAACCTGTTTGACGTCAAACTCCGTGCGATCAACAACCTGCACGAAGCCGGCGTCGACATCATCCTTGTGACAACGCTGGTTAACGGCGTCAACAACGATCAGGTCGGCACGATCATCCGGTTTGCACTCGAGAATCCTAAAAAGATCTCGTTCATCGCGTTTCAGCCGGTGTCGTTCACGGGCCGCGACGAGCA
>JBGTII010000180.1:0-5756 GCA_041745735.1 Pyrinomonadaceae bacterium
GCCTGCCGCGATGCGATGTGGATCGGCAACACGGTCTATTACAACTCCGATAAAGACGGCAAGTTCAATCTCTATGCCTACGACACGGGCAGCAGCAAAACAACGCAGGTTACAAAAAATCGGGATTGGGACATCCGGTGGCCGAGCTCTGACAATCAAGGGAACATAATTTATGAGCGCGAAGGTGAGCTTGAGATACTCGACGTCGGTTCCAAAAAGACGACACGTTTGACCATCAATGTCCCGAATGACGGCGTCAATCGGCGTCCCCGCCAGGCTTTTGTCGGCAACCAAATATCTTGGTATTCATTAAGTCCCAAGGGTGAGCGCGTCTTATTTGCGGCACGGGGAGATATTTTTACGGCGCCGATAGAGAAAGGCGGGACGCGCAATCTAACAAGATCTTCGGACGCCAACGACCGATTTCCAAACTGGTCGCCGGACGGTAAAACCATCGCGTATATGTCCGACAAGAGCGGCAATGACGAAGTTTGGCTCGCCGCACAAGACGGTTCGACTCCGCCGCAACAGCTTACGACCGGCGGCACGGCACAACGGTACGCCCCAGTTTGGTCGCCTGACGGTAAGAAGATCGTTTTTGGCGACAAGAATGGCAAAGTTTATGTAGTAACGGTCGCGACAAAGCAAATGCAAATGATCGTTGACGCCTCGAACGGCCAGATACAGGATTATGACTGGTCGCCAAAAAGCGGTTATCTCGCCTATTCGATGAACGGCCGTAATGGTGTCAGTTCAGTTTATATTTGGAGTGCTGAGGAGAACAAAAACTACCGCGTCACGCCTGAGATGTTTAACGCGGGCGGGCCGACTTGGGATCCGTCGGGCGGCTATTTATATTTCGTCAGCAACCGCGAATATGCACCCCTGATCGGTAACACGGAATTTAATTACGCATCCAACCGCAACTCGCTGATATTTGCTCTCGCTCTGCGAAAGGACGGCAAGAATCCTTTTCCGATCGAAAGCGACGAAGTAACGATCACTGAGGAGAAAAAGGACGGACCTGCGACACCGCCGGCTCCCGTTGCGGAAAAAGTCGATTTTGACGGCATCGAGGCTCGTGTTGCCAAAGCGCCGATCGGTGCCGAAAACTATGGTGGCCTTGCCGCCGTCAAAGGCCACCTGATTTACAGCACACAGTCTCCATTTTACTATGGCCGCATACCGGATACGCAATCGACCGTTCGGGTGTTTTCGCTAAAAGACCGCAAAGAAACAACCCTTTTGACAGGCACGGGGGGATTTTCGATATCCGCTGATGGGTTGAAATTGATGTCAAACTTACAGGGTACCTATGCCATCTTTGACGCAAACCCGAACGGTGAACGCTCACGTAAGAATATTTCGACCGCTGGGCTCGTCACCGAGATCGACCCGGTCAAGGAATGGAACCAGATCTTTAACGAAGTATGGCGCCAAAATCGCGACTGGTTTTATGCGCCGAATATGCACGGGTTTGATTGGGCTAAGATCCGCGAAGATTACCGAAAATGGCTGCCGCATGTTGCACACCGGTCAGACCTGAACTATGTTCTTTCGGAAATGCAGTCAGAATTGACGGTGCAGCACGCTTATATTGATGGCGGTGATTTTAATCTGCCGCCGCGTGTTCGTGTGGCTCTGCCGGGTGCGAGATTTGAGGTTGATAAGGGATCGAACCGCTATAAGATCAGCAAGATATTTGGCGGACAAAACGAAGAAGACATTTACCGCTCTCCGTTTACCGAAGTTGGAAACGATGCCCGTGTGGGTGATTATGTCATCGCGATCAACGGCGAGGACGTTACCGCAACCCGCGATATCTACTCGTATCTCAGGGGTAAGGCAGATAGCACGGTGACATTTACACTGAACACCTCGCCATCCGCTCAAGGGGCGCGGACCGTTACGATCCGTCCGCTAGCAAGCGAATCCGATCTCGTATATATGGACTGGGTTGAAGCCAACCGCCGGCGTGTCGATCAGATGTCGAACGGGCGACTCGGCTATCTTCACATTCCTGATATGGGAGCGCCGGGATTGCGTGAGTTTATAAAATGGTATTATCCGCAGCTTAAAAAAGAGGGACTCGTGATCGACGTCCGGGCTAATGGCGGCGGAAACGTTTCGCGGATGCTTATTGAGAGGCTGCGGCGTAAAGTGCTGGGTATCAATTTCAATAATTTTAGCGAGGATGGCGGCACGTATCCGGACGGAGCTTTCCTCGGCCCGATGATCACTCTTTTGAACGAAAACTCGTCATCGGACGGTGATATTTTCCCGTATATGTTTCGCGAAGCGGGTCTCGGCCAGCTTGTTGGTAAACGAAGCTGGGGAGGCGTCGTTGGTATTTCAAACCGGGGAACGCTGATCGATGGCGGTACCGTCAACGTTCCGCAGTCAGCACTCGCAAACGCCAAGGGCGAATACATCATCGAGGGATACGGAGTTGACCCGGACATCGAGGTTGATAACGATCCGCGATCTGTCATTGCCGGACGTGATCCGCAGTTAGAGCGGTCGATAGCTGAACTAATGAAAAAGATCACGACACCGGTCAAACTGCCCGGCCGTCCGGCGGATCCGATCAAAAACAAGCCGTAAATGACGCATTTGCTGGAGATCCAAAATCTACGTACGCATTTCCCGACGCGGGCCGGCCTGGTTAAGTCTGTCGACGATGTGAGCTTTCACATCAATGAAGGCGAACTGGTTGGCCTCGTCGGCGAATCCGGCTGCGGTAAGTCTATCACGGCGTTGTCCATAATGCGGCTGATCTCGTCACCCGGCAAGATCGTCGGAGGTTCGATCAAGTTCAAGGGCGAGGAACTGACGACCGCCTCGGATGATCGGCTACGTACGATCCGCGGCAACGATATCGCGATGATCTTTCAGGATCCGATGACATCGCTCAACCCGGTCTATCGCGTCGGGGAGCAGATCGCCGAGGCTCTGCGGCTGCACCGTAAGATGGATAAGGCGACGGCATGGGCAGCATCGATCGCGGCGATGAAAGAGGTCTCGATACCTTCGCCGGAACGCCGCGCGTCGGACTATCCACATCAACTATCGGGTGGTATGCGTCAACGCGTAATGATCGCGATGGCCCTTGCGTGCGACCCGGAACTGCTTATCGCCGACGAGCCGACGACTGCTCTCGACGTGACTATTCAGGCGCAGATACTGGAGTTGCTAAATGAGTTACGGGTCTCGCGAAAACTCGCCATTTTGCTCATCACGCACGATCTGGGAGTTGTAGCTGAGGTTGCCGACCGTGTTTGCGTAATGTACACCGGTAAGATCGTCGAGGAATCAGGCGTCGATGAGATCTTTGCGAACCCGAAGCATCCCTACACTCGTGGACTACTGCGGTCGGTGCCAAAGCTGACCGAGATCGGCATCAAAAAGGCCGAGCGGCTGCAAACTATTGAGGGAACTGTCCCAAGCCCGACCGACCTGCCCCCGGGTTGTCATTTTGCACCGCGATGTGAGCATCGAATGGAGATCTGCACGCACGGCGAGATACCTTTTTTTCAACAACCGGACGGCTCGCAAGTTCGCTGCGTTTTGTTTAATAGCGACGAAAAGGCGAGGCCGGCAAGCGTATGAATTCAGCCACTGCAATGAAGCCGGGGACACTGCTCGAGGTCAAAAATCTCGTCAAGCACTTTCCCGTCGATAACAGCGACGATGTTGTTCAGGCGGTCGATGATGTTTCGTTTCACCTCACACAGGGTGAAACACTAGGACTCGTCGGTGAATCAGGTTGCGGCAAATCGACCGTTGGGCGATGTTTGCTGCGGCTGACCGAGCCGACCAGCGGGGAAGTGTTGTTCGAGGGCAAGAACATCGTTGGTCTGCCAAATAACGAAATGCAGTTGCTCCGGCGAGAGATGCAGATCATTTTTCAGGATCCTTACGCCAGTCTAAACCCGCGTCTGAGTATCCGATCGATCGTTGCAGAGCCATTGAAAATACACAGCATCGGAAACAAAACCGAGCAAAATGATCGCGTCGCCGATCTGCTAAAGAAAGTGGGGCTTGATCCAAAATACGCCGACCGTTATCCGCATGAATTTTCGGGTGGGCAAAGGCAGCGTATCGGTATCGCTAGGGCTTTGGCACTGGATCCAAAACTGATCATTTGCGACGAGCCAGTCTCAGCACTTGACGTTTCTGTCCAGGCCCAGGTCGTTAATCTGCTTCAACAGCTACAGGATGACCTTGGGCTAACATATCTTTTTATTTCGCACGGTTTAGCCGTGGTTGAGCATATCTCAGACCGCGTCGCTGTGATGTATCTCGGCAAAATAGTTGAGATATGCAATGCGGATGAGCTTTATGCCGATCCGTTGCACCCGTATAGCCAGGCGTTGCTGTCGGCTATTCCGATACCGGATCCGAAACAGAAACGTCAGCGTATAGTTTTGACGGGCGATGTGCCGACTCCGATCAATCCGCCGTCTGGTTGTCGCTTTCGTACTCGCTGTCCTATCGCTATCGAAGAGTGTGCTGCTGTTGAGCCGGAATTGCGAGAGATCAATCCCGGACATTTCGCGGCTTGTATCCGTGTTGACGGACATGACGCTCCGGCGCAAAACTGAAACAAATCAAATCTAGGTGTCGTAGGTGGTGTTGTAATTCTTAATCCAATTTCTGTGAGGAAAATATGAATCGTATAGCGGGTATCGTAACTGCGGCTTTAGGTCTGATCATCGCGATCCTTGGCGCCATCAAGATCGTTCCCGGTGTTACCGGGACAGGTGTTTTTCTTATCCTATTTGGCGGGCTTGTCATCGGCCTGAGCTTTATCAACCGGCCTGAAACTGAGAACGTCGAAAAGATGTCAACCGCCGCTACACTGGGCAACATTTTCGTCGCACCCTCTGATGTATTTAAGAATCTGCGGCGGCATCCCCGATTTCTTGTCGCATTGCTGATCATGACGGTGCTTTCTGCGGTATATACAAATCTGTTCTTCCAGCGGCTCGGTGCGGAAAGAGTTGTGAATTTTACGATCGATAAAACCCTCGAAATGGGTATGATCGCGAATAACGAAGAGGCGAAAAAGCAGATCGAGGCAGGACGCACCCAAGCGATCGCTGATGCAAAAAGTCCGGTAATGAAGGTGACACAAATTGCTTCGACCTTTGCCGGATATGGATTTACATACGCGATACTCGCGGTTATTTTCATGCTCTTTGCCCTGGCGATGGGCGGCAAGATAAACTTTTTCCAGGCACTGTCTGCTGCTGTTTATGCGGCCTTTCCCGTGTCGGTTATCAAGTTTGTATTGAATACGATCGTGCTGTTCCTCAAAGATCCGACTGAGATCCACCCGGTTCTCGGGCAGCAATCTCTTGTTCAAGACAGCCTAAACTTCCTTGTTCTACCGGCCGAACATCCGGTGATATTTACGCTCCTGGGTGCGACGAGTCTGCTTGGACTGTATTGGGTATGGCTGAACGCTACAGGGTTAAAAAATGCGGGTGAACGAGTAACAGGCACTATCGCATGGAGCGCTGCTCTTTGCATTTTCTTTATTATTATCTTGCTTGGCGTAGTGATGGCGACGTTGTTCCCAAGCTTTATAAGCTAAATGAGTATCGTTCGCGAAAGAAAAGAGGCTGTCTTGAAACTAGTTTTCGCGGCAGCTTCTTTTTTTGTGAAAGAAAGTGTTGAAGTCAGTGGTTTTTAGTATTGGTAAGTCTTTGGAGGTTGTGTGCGATTGCGATGAGGCCAATTTCGGTGGATGC
>JBGTII010000181.1:0-10918 GCA_041745735.1 Pyrinomonadaceae bacterium
CCCGTATTTTGGCTATGCACGGTCTGACAAGAAAGATCGTCCGCGTGTCCCGATCGCCGCAAAATTGGTCGCCAATTTGATAACTACGGCGGGTGCTCAGCGTGTGTTGACGTTAGATCTGCATGCATCGCAGATACAGGGTTTTTTTGATATCCCGGTCGATCACCTTTATGCGGCACCAATAGTGGTCGATTATTTTAAGACGAACCCGATCGAGAATCTTATAGTCGTCGCGCCGGATACAGGCGGAGCCGAACGTGCCCGTGCATACGCGAAACGGCTTAACGCGGGACTCGCACTTTGCGACAAACGCCGCGAGCGTGCTAACGAGGCCGATGTGATGAACATCGTCGGCGATGTCAACGGAAAAAACTGTTTGATAATCGACGACATGTGCGATACCGGCGGCACCATTTGCAAGGTGGCTGAGGCTCTGCACAAAGCCGGTGCCAATGAGATCTCGGCGTTTTTTACGCACGGTGTACTTTCGGGCAAAGCGGTCGAGAATATCAGCGGTTCGTATTTGAAAAAGGTGATCGTGACCAACACGATACCCATCCGCGACAACGGAATGCCGCTCGTTGAGGGCGGTAAGATCGAAGTTTTGAGCGTCGCCGACCTGCTGGCTTCGGCGATCAGGTCGATACATGACGAGACGAGTGTTTCGTCGCTGTTCATTTAGAAATTGAGAGTAAAGTTATGGCAGAAAAAGTAATTGTAAAAGCAGTACAGCGTGATACACGCGGTAAGAATGAGAACCGTCGGCTGCGTGCCGAGGGCAAGATCCCGGTCATCGTCTATGGCGGTGGCACTGAGAGTTTTGCCGCGACGGCCGAGTTGAAAGACCTGGCCGCAATCATCCGTTCAGATTCGGGCGTCAATACCGTGTTTGGCCTCGATATCGAGGGCCAAGGCATTAACGATGTCATTTTTCAGGATCGTCAGATCGACGCCGTTAGGGGCCGTCTGATCCACGCCGATCTTCGCCGCTTTGCAAAGGGCGAAAAGATCGAGATGACCGTCCCGATCCACCTCATCGGCGAACCGGAAAGCCTGAAAGAAGAAGGCGCGGTCCTTTCGCAGGCCATGCGTGAGATCAAGGTGCTGTGCGAACCGGCGAATACACCGGATTCCATCGACGTCGACATTTCAGAATTGACGGCTGAGCACGCGATCCACGTATCCGATCTTAAGGTCGGAGAGGGCATCGAGATCAGTGATGCTCCGGAAACTGTGATCGCGTCGATCATCGTGGTCAAGGAAGAAGAGCTCGAACCGCAGATCGAAGAGGGTGCAGAGCCTGAGGTTATTGGCGAAGCCCCTGCTGAGCCTGAAGTCGACGGCGGTGAGTAATTGACGGACGCTGACGCATCCAATTGGCTCGTTGTCGGGCTCGGTAATCCGGGCCCGCGATACGAAAAGACGCGGCACAATCTCGGGTTTATGCTCGTAGATCTGCTCGCGGGCCGGCTGCAGACGCAGGTCAAACGGGACGAATGTCGGGCGTTGATAGGACGCGGCATTATTGACAACAAAACGGTCGAGCTGGCCAAGCCGCAGACGTTCATGAATCTGAGCGGCGAATCGGTAAGCTGTTTAGTCGCAAAAGATGACAGGTCGGTAAAACGGCTGATCGTTATCTCGGACGACCTGGCGTTACCATTTGGCACGATGCGAATTCGTCCCCAAGGTTCGCATGGCGGGCAAAACGGCCTGAGATCGATCATCGATCGTTTGGGAACACAGGAATTTATCCGCTTGCGGATAGGAATTCAGCCGGAGCATCCCGTGGCGGACGCGAGCCGGTTCGTTTTGGAAAATTTCGCTAAGGGCGACGCCGAAACGCTTGAAAAGACATTAGATATAGCCGCCGATGCCGTGCAGTGCATCATCACGGATGGTGTCGATGCGGCGATGGCGAGATTTAATTAGCTTTTGAATTATAGAGAATCCTTACTTCATCTCAATTGAAGATGAGGTTTGTAACCGAAAGGAGATAGGAAATAAATGGGAAACAGAACCTACGAAGTAATGTATATCGTCGATCCGGGAACGGAAGCCGATAAGATCGAAAAATTGAACGACGCTGTCGCAAAATTGATCGAAAAAGAAGGCGGCGAGGTCATCCGTATGGATGATATCGGCATGAAGGACCTTGCTTATCCGATCCAGAAAAAGAACACCGGCCACTATGTGCTCTTTGAGATACAGGGTTCGGGTCAAGAGATCCTGGAACTCGAACGCCGTATGCGCGTCAACGATATGGTCTTGCGTTATATCACCGTCCGCGTCGATGAGGATCGTAAAAAAGCCGAAAAGCTCCGTAACAAGCGTGAGGCTAAGGCGGCAAAACGTGCTACGTTCCGTGCGTCGGCTGAAACCGGCGAAACAACCGAAACAGCGGAGGCAGAGGCCGAGGCTTAACCGCTGAGACCGAGGAGAAAAGTTATGGCAGATAATGAAATGGAAATAATGGATGACCGCGGTGGTTTAGGCGTCGGCGAAGACGTCATTGGTGACCGCCCGCGTCGATATCAGCGCCGCCGCCCGCGTAACATGGTGCCGGACTATGTCGATTGGAAAGATGTCGATCTTTTGAGAGAGTTCGTGCCGGAACGCGGCAAGATCATGCCGCGTCGCATATCGGGCATCACCGCTAAGGATCAGCGCCGCGTCGCTAAAGCGATCAAGCGTGCGCGTTCGATGGCAATACTGCCGTTCGTTGATGACTAAAATGAAGAAGCCCTTCGTCGAGTAAGGGCGTAACACTCAAGTCGGATGTTAAGCCCTTGCTAACGCTCGGGCCTCCGCAAAGGAAATATAATGGCAAATACTACAGTTTTATTACGCGAAGATATAGATAATCTTGGCGGCCGTGGCGAGATCGTCAAGGTCAAGGCCGGTTACGCTCGCAACTACCTGCTGCCGCAGGGATTTGCGACGCTCGCGACCAAAGGCAACGTCAAGCAGATCGATCAGGAAAGAGAGGCTCTGTTAAAACGAGCCGCTGTTGAAAAGGCGACCGCCGACGCTCAACGCGATCAGATGGCGAGTATCAGTCTTACGTTCGAACGCAAATCGGGTGATCACGGCCAGCTTTTTGGTTCGGTCACGTCGATGGATATCGCCGAGGCCTTGCAGGCCAAGGGTTACGAGATCGATCGCCGACGTATCGCACTTAAAGACGCGATCAAGGAAACCGGCGAATACACCGTCAACGTTAAACTTCATCGCGAAGTGACATTGGCTGTTCCTGTAAAAGTCACCGCCGAAGGCGGCGAAATGCCGGTCAAGGAAAACAAGAAAAAGGCCAAGGCTGAAGAGCCCAAGGCAGAGGAAGCCGCTCCGGTTGCTGAGGAAGCAGTTGCGGAAGAGGTTGTCGCTGACGAAGCACCGGCCGAAGACGAAGCTGCAGCTTAGTTCTTCGACGCCGAAGGTGACAAATATTAAAGCCTAGGGTGGAGCGATGAGCGAAACCCTAGGTTTTTTGTATTCACCTGACGCGTTCTGAAGGGGACGAACAACGCAAATGTCTATCTTGATTGGAGTTGTAAGGTTTCTTTTTTGACGTTTCGACATACCCTCAAAATCAATTTAAAATACACTTCATTCAATTCAGTTTCCGGAGTAAATTTAACCAGTGGCAAGTGTTTTTCCCGACAATAGACGAGAGCAGTATCTCGAAAAGCCTTTACCTTCAAGCGAAGAGAGCGAGCGCGTTATTCTTGGTGCGATATTGCTTGATAATTCGGTCATCGCACAGGCGGTCGAGCATCTCAAACCAGAAGATTTTTACTCGCCGCTAAATCGTCGTGTCTTTGCCGCGATGATCGCCTTGTTTGGAAAGCAGACGCAGATCGACCCGATCTTGATCGGGGAGGAACTGAAAAAAGAAGGCTCGCTTGACTCGATCGGCGGTATCACGACGATCACCAATCTGACATTTGGGCTGCCGCATTTTTCTAACGTCGAAGAGTACATCAAGGTCGTCCGCGACAAATCCGTCATTCGCACTCTAATACGCACCTGCAACTCGATCACCGGCGAGGCTCTGGCCGAAGAAGAAGACTCGGAGATCATCCTTGATCGCGCCGAGCAGGCCATCTTTGCGCTCGCTGAGGCTCGCACGAATCAGAGTTTTTCTCGTATCGCTCCGATCGCGGACCGCGTGCTCGCCCGTGTCAAAGAACACGCCGCGAACGGTTCCGGTCATGGAATAACAGGACTTTCGACTGGGTTTTACGAGCTAGATGATCTGACATCAGGTTTGCAGCGAACCGATCTCGTCATTATCGCCGGACGTCCATCAATGGGTAAGACCGCGTTTTGTCTAAATTTGGCCCAAAATGCGGCGGTCAAATCCGGTGCGGTCGTCGCTGTTTTTTCACTCGAAATGTCGAAAGAGCAGCTTGTGACACGTATGCTCAGCAGCGAGGCAAAGATAAATGCTCATCGTTTTCGCACCGGGCACCTGATGGGCAAAGAATGGGAAAATCTTGCCGGGGCTATAGGCACGCTTTCAGACGCGCGGATATTTATTGACGATACGCCGGGCATTTCGGTGCTTGAGATGCGTGCAAAATGCCGCCGTCTTGCGGCCGAGCAGAAACAGATCGACTTGATCGTGGTCGATTACCTCCAGTTAATGGGCAACAACAGCAGCGGCCGCCGCGGCGAGAACCGTCAGCAAGAGGTGTCGCAAATATCGCGTGAATTAAAGGGTCTGGCAAAAGAATTGTCGGTTCCGGTCGTTGCCCTATCCCAGCTTTCACGTGCACCTGAGGCACGTAATCCGCCAAGGCCGTTGATGTCAGATCTTCGCGAATCGGGCAGTATCGAGCAGGACGCGGACGTTGTCGGATTTATCTTTCGTGAGGATTATTACAACGAAACCGACGAAAACAAAGGCGTCGCCGAGCTGATAATCGCCAAGCAGAGAAATGGCCCGACGGGAACGGTGAGGCTCGCGTTTATCAAGGAATTTACTTTATTTGAAAACCCTTACAGAGAATAGCCCGTAAAATCTGAACTATGTCACAAGACCTACGCTATCCTATTGGTGAATTTGACCCTGATTTTGAGATCTCACCCGCAGCCCGCGAAGAGAGACTTGCAATAATTCGAGCACTGCCCTCGGCAGTTGCCGACGCCGTCGGCGGGCTTAATGAAGCCCAACTCGACACCCAATATCGCCCCGACGGCTGGACGGTGCGTCAGACGGTCCATCACATCGCCGACAGCCATTCCAATTCGCTGACGCGGTTCAAACTCGCACTGACCGAAGACGAGCCCCCGACCATCAAGCCGTATTACGAAGAGCGTTGGGCCGAGCTTGCCGACAGCAAGCTGCCGATCGACGTTTCCGTAAAGATGCTCGAATCGCTGCACACCCGCTGGATTGCACTACTCGAATCAATGAGCGAAGACGACCATCAGAGGCCGTTCATCCACCCCGAGACCGGCGAATGGACACTCGAAGCCGCACTGGCTCTCTACGCGTGGCACTCGCAGCATCATACGGCACATATTACGCATCTTCGCGAACGAAACGGTTGGTAGAGAGTTCATCTGCGGAATAGATATGGCCGAAAATAGTCGCCTCATATCCTTGGATGTTTTCCGCGGGCTTACTATCGCGGGGATGGTTTTGGTCAATAATCCCGGAGGCTCGCCGGTCTATTGGCCGCTCGAACATGCGGAATGGCACGGTCTGACGCCTACAGATTGGATTTTTCCCTTTTTTCTGTTTATTGTTGGCGTTTCGATCTCGATCTCGTTGGGCCGCCGGTCAGAACCGTCTGCGTCAGCGGAGGGCGAGTTCATTTCACCAAGACCTAGCCGGCGATATACAAAGATCTTTACGCGTGCCGCGTTCATCTATCTGCTCGGAGCCGCGATCTCGATCGTCCCTTTCTTTCAATTCCAATCAACCGACGCTCCCGATCCGTTAAAGATACTGATCTGGCTGACGTTCTGTGCGGCACTGTTATTTTTGTTGCTGAGAAATTACAAAGTCGCGGCCGTTCTGTGTATTGTGGCACTGCTCGGCATCGCGGGCATGAATCTCGCCGGTTACAACGTCGTGCCGTACAATTACGGAGGCTTACGCATTTTTGGCGTTTTGCAGCGGATCGCGGTTTGTTATCTGATCACGTCGATAATTTTTTTGCACACAAATTGGAAACAACAGGTTGGCATTGGCGTGGCCTTGCTGTTGGGCTATTGGCTCGTAATGACCGTAATTCCGGTGCCTGGTTGCGACGTGACCAGCATTAGCGACAAGGCATGCAATCTCGCCGCCTACATTGACCGCCTGATCCTCACCGAAAACCACATCTGGCGAGGCGGCAAGGTTTACGATCCCGAAGGTATCTTATCGACAATACCCGCGATCGTTACCACGATCTCGGGAGTGCTGACAGGCAGTTGGTTAACAAAGGCAGAACCGCCTGCGTTAGCAGGTGACACCAGTGCAGAATCGGACGACCCGTCTAGGCCACTCGCTTACGCGAGCGGTTCTGCCCTTGATCGCGTTAGTGGTTTGTTTTTCTTCGGCGTCTCGCTGTTATCCCTAGGGCTTATTTGGAACAGCTATTTCCCGATGAACAAGGCCCTGTGGACAAGTTCGTATGTCCTTGCGACCTCAGGGCTTGCGTTGCTCGTGCTTGGATTTTGCTATTGGTTGATCGATATCAAGGGCTATGAACGATGGGCATGGCCGTTCAAGGTGTTTGGAGCGAACGCTTTAGCTCTATTTGTCTTTACCGGATTCTTTGCACGGATGCTCTCGGCTTATCGTATGACCGGGGCCGACGGGCAGTTGGTTTCCGTCCAAAAAGCTGTGATGCAGAATGTGTTCCTCCCGGTTTTTACCCCGATCGATGCGTCCCTTGCATTTGCGATCAGCTTTATTTTGTTGTGGCTGTTTCTGATGTGGCTGCTGTATCGAAAGCGGATCTATGTAAAAGTTTAAAGAGAAGTAACCGCGAAATACGCAAAAAACGCTAAATAAAGAACTTTCTAAATTTAGCGTTTTTCGTGTATTGGCGGTTAAATTTCTTATCCTGCTGCTGCGACGACCTTTTCAGCGGCGTCTTGCATGCCTTGGGCGGTTTGGATGCCGATGCCTGATTCGTTTAGCACACGGCGGCCCTCTTCGACGTTTGTGCCTTCGAGACGGGCGACGATCGGGATGGTCATGCCGAGGTTCTTATAGGCAGCGACAACGCCATTGGCAACCATATCACAACGGACGATACCGCCGAAGATGTTGATCAGCACGGCTTTAACGTTCTTATCGGCAAGCAGGATCTTGAACGCCTGTTCGACACGCTCTTGACTTGCTCCTCCACCGACATCCAGAAAGTTTGCCGGTTCGCCGCCGGCTAGCTTGATGATGTCCATCGTCGCCATCGCGAGCCCGGCACCGTTGACCATACATCCGATGTTGCCGTCGAGCTTGATGTAATTGAGGTCGTATTTAGAAGCCTCGATCTCGAGCGGCTCTTCCTCGGCAAGGTCGCGGAGATCGGCAAAGCCAATGTGCCGAAACATCGCGTTGTCGTCAAACGTTACCTTGGCGTCGAGTGCGATGAGGCGATTGTCTTTTGTGAGCAAAAACGGATTGATCTCTACCAACGAAGCGTCGATCTTTTCGTACGCGTCGTAAAGCGAGAGCATGAATTTCGTAGCCTGGCCTATCAACTCAGCAGGTATGCCGAGTCCGAAAGCCAGCTTACGAGCCTGAAAACCGCGAAGCCCGACCGATGGATCAATAGTCTCTTTCAAGATCAGCTCAGGCGTTTCTTCAGCTACCTTTTCGATGTCCATACCGCCTTCGGACGACGCCATGAAAACGTTACGGCCGGTTACGCGGTCGAGCGTGATGCCGAGATAAAATTCACGGTCGATCGGCAGGCCTTCTTCGATCAGGATCGTCTTGACCTCTTGGCCCTCTGGGCCGGTTTGGTGTGTGACGAGCTGCATGCCGAGGATCTCGGATGCGATCTGTTTTGCCTCAGTAGGAGATTTCGCCAGCTTCACACCGCCGCCTTTGCCGCGGCCGCCGGCGTGGATCTGAGCCTTGACGACGACAACGTCGGTGCCGAGTTCGATGGCAGCAACTTCTGCTTCTGCGGGGGTGCGGGCAACAATGCCTCGCGGCACCGGGACGCCGTATTCTTTGAGGATGGCTTTGCCTTGATATTCGTGGATCTTCATAGATGTTTGAATGATGAGTTTAGCGTATCGGTCTCGCAAAAATCAAAGGCCGACAAATGCCGGCCTTTGAACTACAGAATTGCGTTAGCTACTATTCCGCTTTTGTCGTCTTGATGTTGATGCCGATGAGTTTCCACGTGCCGTCGTCCATCGTGTATTTCAATTCGAAATTGGCACGGGCCGGTTTTGTCGGATAGTAGCCTTTTACAACGAGAGCATCCATGCCCGAGACCTTTTCGATCGACGGGGCCGGTGAAAATGTCGCATCCAATGAGGACACAGCTTTTTTGAAATTATAGTTTTCTTTGTCCTCGACAAATGAATCAAAACCGTCGGCAAGTTTCTCCGCTGATGACTCTTCACGCCAGACCTTAGCGATCTTCTTATGAAAATCTGTAAAATCTTCGCTTTGAATGGCGTCGCTAAAGTCCATAAACGTCGTTTTTACGAGCGTCTGCAGCTTGTCGTTGCTTGGTATCTCAGGTTTAGCGTCGGATGTAGTTGTTACTCCGCCGCCGGTTTTCTTGAAAACAATGCCGTCGAGTGTCATTTCGCTCGCGGTGGGCGGTTTATCTATCCTAAATGTCGGGCCTAACCCGGCAAGAGAAACTTTCAGCGTCTTAGCCTCGTTGTCGATCGTGACACCGCCTCCGCTGACAGAGGTGCCGCCTGATTTATAGTCGGCTGAGCCGTCGGACCGGATCGTGATCATCGCCCCGTCGCCGGCGACCCACACGCCGACATACTCGGCGGGGGGCGGCGTTTTGGAGCCGCAGGCAAGGCCGACAGCCAACAGCACGAGAGTCGAGATGACGATATTCAACCGATTGTTCGAAGCTCTGTTATGGTGATGCATTATTGTCTCCTAGGGTATATTGATGACCAGTTTTAGCAGCTTCCATTCGCCGCCACGCATTATATATTCGTAATCGAACCGCACGTTAAGCGGCTTAGTTTTGAACTTGCCTGAGGCGACCAAAATATTGAGGCTCTTTTCCGTCCTCAGTGACGGCGGGCGATCAAATTCGGCATCCATCGCCTCGACCTTATCAAGGATCGGCACGACGACGCCTTTTTTGTTTGTGTAGGAGTTGAACGCGGCTTCGACCTGGCTGAGTGTGTAAGTGCCCTGGAAATCCGACGAAGCATCGTTATAAAGCTCAGAAAAATCTTTGCTATTGACCGCACCGCGAAACTTGCGCATCGTGTCTTTGACGAGACCCTCGACGACGGCATTGGATGGCACAGCATCGCTCGTAGTGGTTGAGTTTGACGCGCTAGTCGAGTTGCTGTTCGTCGAAAGACTGGCTAGATCAAGGTTCTTGCCGCAGTTGCAGCCAAGGGCGATCGATAGAACAACCCCAAGAGCGATCGCACCACTGATAAAATTGTTAGCTGAGACGATGTCCTTAATGAGTCTTCTCATTGTATTCACCTTTGACAACCTATTGCGATTTTTCGATCAGGTTTAGGAGCGTCTTGATCGCCACACCGGTCGGGCCTTTTGCCTGATGCGGACGTGCTCCGTCAGCCCAGGCTGTACCGGCAATATCAAGATGCGCCCATTTTGCTTTATCGATGAACTCCTGGATAAAGACGGCCCCCATGATGGTGCCGGCCTTGCCGCGAGGGCCGATATTTTTGATATCGGCGATGTCCGAGCGGATCTGTTTGCTGTATTCCGCACTGACCGGCAGCTGCCAATAGCCTTCGCCGCATTCTTTGCCGCAGGCTATGATCTCGTCGATAAACTTTTGATCGTTGCCCATGATGCCCGTATTTAGATCACCCAGAGCAACGATGACAGCTCCGGTCAATGTTGCCATATCGATGATCCGCGTCGCACCCTGTTTCTCAGCGTAGGCGACGGCGTCCGCGAGCACAAGGCGACCTTCGGCGTCGGTATTGAGGATCTCGATGGTCTTGCCGTTCATTGCGGTCACAACGTCGCTTGGACGCGAAGCAGCACCGTCAGGCATATTCTCGACTGCGGCGATGACGCCTAGCACCGGCACCGTTGGCTTGAGCAACGCGATCGCACGCATCGTGCCGATAACGGTAGCTCCGCCGGACATATCATATTTCATCGCGTCCATGTTTTCGCCCGGTTTTAAGCTTATACCTCCGGTGTCAAACGTGATGCCTTTGCCGACGAGGGCGAGCATTTCGTCTTTTTTGGCGGTCGATCGTGTCGGTGTATATTTGAGGACGATCATCTTGGCCGGCTGCGCCGAGCCGTACGAAACGCTCATCAGCGAACCCATGCCCATCTTGGTCATTTTGGCTTCGTCAAGGATCTCGCACTTGAGACCGACCTCTTTTGCCATCGCCGCGGCACGTTTTGCCATCTCGGCAGGCGGCAGGATGTTTGCCGGTTCGTTGGCTAGATCGCGAGTCAGGTTCATCGAATCACCGATCGCCTGGCCGCGTGCGATGCCGGTTTTGAGATCCGCCGGTTTGGCTCCGTCGATACAAACCACGACGCTCGTGACGGCCTTGCTATTCTTATCTTTGGTCTTGTATTTATCGATCTCAAACTGGCTGGTGATCGCTCCGCAAACCGCTTGCTGTGCGGCATCAACAGCACTCACAGCGCTTCGCGGCAACAATGCAAAACTCTTAACATTGCGTTTACGCAGGTAACGTGTCGCGGTTCCGGCAAGTGCCGCAACTGAGTGCGACTTGTACTCAACCTTGT
>JBGTII010000182.1:0-2567 GCA_041745735.1 Pyrinomonadaceae bacterium
TAGAAAAACTCCCCTCCTAGCCAGGAGGGGTGGCAGCCGCCCTGGGCTGACGGGGTGGTTGGTGCGTTAATAATCCACACAGCAACAGCGAACTACAAACGTGTATGCCCAGACAACGACCTGAAAAAATCCACAACGTTATCGAAAAGAAAGATTTTCGAAAGAAACTCCGCTCTCAACTAACTCCCGCCGAAGCAACGCTCTGCAAAATGCTAAAAGGATCTAATCTGGAGGGCAGAAAATTTCGCCGTCAGCATAGCGTCGGCATTTACATCCTAGATTTCTATTGTCCCGACGAACCTCTTGCGATCGAGCTAGACGGAGCATCCCACGACGGCCCGCTCGCGGAATTGCATGACATGAAAAGAGGCCGCTATCTTCGCGAACAAGGTATAAAAGTCATAAGGTTTGAGAATGATTTCGTGTTTAAGGAGCCTGCGATTCTTTTAACACGAATAACGGTATCGTTCGGCTCGTGGAAGAACTCCTCCTAAAATCCCCTCCTAGCCAGGAGGGGTGGCACCGCTTCGGTGACGGGGTGGTTGGTGCGTTGAGCACTCGCACACCTAAGTGGAGCAGACTTCTAAACGGGAGCGGATTGGTTTTCGACAGGCTCTTCACACTTTAAGTTTGCGGGCACTCACGGCATCTACCACCCCACGGCTAAAGCCGCACCCCTCCTGTCAAGGAGGGGCGTTTTTTTGTATCATCTAATTTATGGCGACTACTGCATTTGAGCGCGTACAGACGGCGAGGCATCCGGATCGGCCGTATGCGATGGATCTGTTTCAGACATTGTTTACTGATTTCGTTGAGATCCATGGCGACCGTCGGTTCGCGGACGATCCGGCGATGATCACGGGGTTTGCGAAACTCGACGGCACTGAGGTCTGCGTTATCGGCCAGCAAAAGGGCCGCGACATCAACGAACGCCGTCACCGCAATTTTGCGATGTCCAAACCCGAAGGCTATCGCAAGGCCCTGCGGATGATGAACATGGCCGAAAAATTTGGCCGCCCGATCATCACGATCATCGACACGCCGGGAGCTTATCCGGGCATCGACGCCGAGGAACGCGGCCAGGCCGAGGCGATCGCGTTTAACCTGCGTGAGATGGCGGGGCTCAAAGTGCCGATCGTCGTCGTCGTGCTTGGCGAAGGCGGCAGCGGCGGGGCGCTTGCGATCGGTATCGGCGACCGCGTGCTGATGATGGAAAACGCCGTCTATAGCGTCATCACGCCCGAAGGCTGTGCCGCCATCCTGTGGAAAGACGCCGGCCGTGCCCCCGACGCCGCCGAAGGCCTCAAACTGACCGCCGATAATCTCAAAAAGTTTGACATCATCGACGAGATCGTCCCCGAACCCTCACCCTGGACCGTCCCGTCCGACAGCGACAAAAAATCGCAAAAAACCTACGTCCACATCCTCGCCAGCCTAAAAAAGAGCCTCCTCCGCGAGATCAAAGCCCTCTCGTCCCTCGACACAAAAACGCTGCTTGATGAACGTTATAAAAAGTTTCGTAAGATGGGTGAGTGGGTCTAATCAGAACCGCCTGCGTAAGTGGGCGGCCAGTTCCTCAAATTACTCCTACGCACAGCGCAACGAATTCATCGGTCAGCGCGATCATTTCAACGCTCCGCCTAAAGATTTCATCGGTCGGCGCGATCATTTCAATGCTTCGCACAACCATTTCATCGCTCAGAGCAACCATTCCTACACACAGCGCAACGATTCCATCGCCCAGCGCGATCATCGCAATGCTCAGCCCGATTATTCCAACACATAGCGCAACCATTTCAACGTTCAGCGCAAAGATTCCAACGCCGTAGCGGAGTGAATAGTAAACAGTTAAGGACGGCTTCGTGCCGTCCTATTTTTTTATGATTACTTTTGTCCAGTAGAACTGATCTAGATGGATACGCGGGCTGTAACGAAAGTATTCCTTCCCGTTGCTATCACCTTGACCGGGACGACGGAAATAAATCGCTTTGAGGAAATCATATTCATGCGGATCGGCTGGCATATTGGAATAACCGCTGCCTGGCGTCCCATCTGGGATATGGACTCTCGACCAATCGGTCTCTACCTTCACGATTAAGTGTTCTGGCTCTGAATTGGCACCGCTGAGACACGCGAAGAGGATTCTGAGATTCTTTTCACTGAACGCACTCTGTGTCAGATAAACCTCGATGTTCCGAACCTTTTCTGAATACAAAGAGTTCTGTGTTACCAAAAACTCTGCGTGAACTTTTGGGCAGGTTGGCTGTGGCGGTGGGCCGGATGAATACTCGATTGACGGACTCTGTGTCGGAGTAGGAACTGCCTGAACCGGTTGCTGCGTTTGGCCAACACAAGCGGTAATTAACAAAAGTTGGAGTAATAGAATTAATCTCACAAGTTATATGATGCTCGGTGTTTCCTATTAGGTCGCTCACTGCCGATGTTATTTAGCTATCTCAAAACCAAACAAATTAGACCGCGAACATTACGCTCGCGGCCTTTTACTATTCCCTGTTCACTATTCCCTATTCACTTTCTAGAACGGTATATCGTCGTCGGCTGCTGCC
>JBGTII010000183.1:0-3477 GCA_041745735.1 Pyrinomonadaceae bacterium
CTCTCTTTGCCTGGCACCTGATTCGAGTGAGTTCTAATCCGGACTACATAGGATATGCCTCACACCAAGTCATGGCGGTCAACGGCGTGTTCGTGCTCGTCTTTGGTGTTACCCTTTATTTTACGGGCAGATGGCGAAAAAAACGAAAGGGAAACCATACCAGGCGTCGAAATGAATAATCGGCTATAGGGTGGTACTAAATAGTCGCGGATAGACCTTTCGACGCAGTTACTTGATGAATAGTTCTAGGGCCTTCCTTGCCGCTGAATTCGTCGGTGCCTGTTGGGCCCATTTGCCACGCCCGGGAAAAGAATTTCCGAGGCGCTTTTATAGGAGAAAAAATGGCTACACATAAGGATCCGGTCTGCGGAATGCAGGTCGAGGATGCAAGCGCCGCAGGGCAAAGTGACTACGAAGGGACAACCTATTATTTCTGTTCCACAGGGTGTAAGGACAAGTTTGAAGCAAGTCCTGAAGATTATACGAGTCAATAAGCAAAAGCGTCGCAGCAAAGCAGTTTGACCGATGCTTTTTTCGGCTCGCTCGAATAGGAGCGAAGTCTTGGACTAGAGTCATATCGAAACGTAGGTTTGTGCGCTAACAAACACACCGTAAGACATTTAACCGTTAGTATCGAATTATGAATAACCTTACCGGGTAGCATGGGGCTGTTTGTTTCATTGCTGCCCGGACACGCGTTTCCACATCAGCACTCACCGATCTTGTATCCGTCATCCCAATGACAATGTGATACTCACAGACCACCTATAAAAAGGTAATGGCTAAATTATCGTTTACAAAATCCGGGCTCTTTCAAAACGCATTTAGCCACGGCACCTATGATCCGCCCATCCGCGGCGAGCTTTACAGCGTCGAAAGGCTGGAACAGTTTGCGGCAACCCTTGCCGGTGAACACGGGGCCATTGATCACCCAAAGCGGTTTCTAAAATTAAGTCCCCGCCTCGTCGATAATGGCGAGGTATTGGTTGCCGCTTATTATTCCTTAACGAATGCAATTCGCGATGAACGGGCTGTCTCTCCGGCCGCGGAGTGGTTAGTCGATAACTTTCATATCGTCGAAGAACAATTGCGCGAAATCGAAGAAGATCTGCCTGAAGGATTTTATCGTGAATTGCCTAAGCTCACCGAAGGCGAGTTTGGCGGATACCCGCGCATTTACGCGATTGCGATGGCGATCATCGCACACACCGACAGTCGGCTTGAAGTTGAATCGCTTGAAAGATTTCTTCGGGCTTACCAGGCGGTTACACCCTTAACCATCGGTGAATTATGGGCGGTTGCGATCACCCTCCGTTTTGCTCTCGTGGAAAATTTACGCCGATTGGCTTGGCGAATTGTTGTGTCTCGTGAGGAACGCGAAGAAGCGGACATCGTCGCGGAGCAGTTGCTTGAACTCGCCAACGAACGGCCAAGCGAGGTGCTGCCATTTACCATCAAACGCTTAGGCCAACGTAAGGCGTTTGGAAGTGCCTTTGTTGAACAACTCACCCGCCAGTTGCGTGACCAGGATCTGTCGATAGCGCCGGCCTACGAATGGCTGGCCAACGAACTGCAAGTGCAAGGCTCAGGCATCGATCAGAAGGTGGAGGTCGAATATCAAAGGCAAGCCACCTCGCAGGTTACAGTCGGAAATATCATTACGAGCATGCGGCTCCTTTCGACAATCGATTGGCGCATTTTTTTCGAGAAAGTCAGTTTAATAGATCCACTCTTTACAATGGATCCGGCAAAAGTTTATTCAGAAATGAACTTCGCGACCCGCAACCGTTACCGCGAGGCGGTCGAGCGAATTGCCAAGGGCACAAAAACCGATGAATTAGATGTAGCGAGAAGCGTCATTGAATTTGCGGCAGCGGCCCACCGAACAGATCCTTCCGATCAACGACATTCACACATTGGTTATTATCTGATAGACGAAGGTGTCTCTGAAATCGAAAAAGAGTTTGGATATCGTCCTCAACTCTTCGAATCCCTTGTTTCGTTCGTCTTGAAAAATCCAACCGTGTCCTACCTCGGGTTAGCGACTTTTTTGACCGCTTTGGTTGTCACTTTTCTCGTTTCGACGGCCGCCTTCTTTGGAGCAAGTCTTGGCGTAATGTTAGCTTTTGCGCTGCTTTCGTTAATTCCGGCGAGCGAGTTGGCTTTGAGCATTGTGAACTGGGACATGACGTTAGTGATTCCTCCACGCCTGTTACCGCAAATTGACACGTCAGTCGCGATTCCTATAGATGCCCAGACGTTTGTTGTAATTCCAACCATCTTAACAAGCGAATCGGTGGTTACGGAGTTACTGGAAAAACTTGAGGTCTATAGCCTCGCCAACCAGGATGAGAATATCTATTTTGCTTTGCTCAGCGACTTTGCCGATGCTACTAGCGAAGAATTGGGCGAAGACGAGGCAATTTTAGTATTTGCTCGCGACCGGATCGAACAACTAAATGAAAAATATGAACAAATGAATGGTCAGAAATTTCATCTTTTTCACCGCCGGCGCCAATGGAACGAAAGTCAACAAAAATGGATGGGATGGGAACGCAAGCGCGGCAAACTCGAAGAATTTAATGTATTACTGCGCGGCGGCGAAAGTACAAGTTTTATTAACCTCACAGATGACAAAGAATTTCTGCGTAAGATCAAATACGTCATCACGCTTGATTCGGACACACAACTACCGAGAGATACAGCCAGGAAACTCATCGGGATCGCGACCCATCCGCTCAATCGTCCGCACTTTGACGAAGAGCTGCAAAGGGTCACCAAGGGCTACGGCATCTTGCAGCCGCGTGTCAGTATTTCACTGACGAGCGCGTCACGTTCTTATCTTGCACGGATCTTTTCAGGAAATACTGGAATTGATCCATATACGACTGCTTCGTCCGACGTATATCAAGACCTGTTCGGCGAAGGAAGCTTTACCGGCAAGGGTCTTTACAATGTTGATGCATTCGCTGCGGCATTGAAAGGTCGGGTTCCAGACAATTCCGTCCTCAGCCATGATCTGTTCGAAGGCCTCTATGCTCGTTGCGGTTTGGTCACGGACATTGAACTACTAGACGATTTTCCGACTCATTTTGACACTTTTGCCAAGCGGTCGCACCGCTGGGTGCGCGGAGACTGGCAGATCGCAGACTGGGTCCTGCCGCGGGTTAAAAACGGAGATAGCAGAAAAGTACGAAATGGTCTGCCGCTAATTTCACGGTGGAAAATTCTCGACAACCTACGCCGGAGTTTGGTCGCTCCAGCAATGTTTATATGGCTCTTGGCAGCTTGGACGGTTGTCCCAGGTTCCCCGATTCTGTGGACACTTTTCATCGTATTTGCGCTGGCATTTCCGGTCTATGCTCACTTGCAAACTAATTTATTGACCCATCCCCGCGGTATTCCGTGGACAAGCCATTTTTGGAGTGTTCTAGGTGATGTCGGGAATAACACGTTGCAAGTTTTAATTGTCATTGC
>JBGTII010000184.1:0-1550 GCA_041745735.1 Pyrinomonadaceae bacterium
ACATGCATTATTTCTATTTTCGCGAGAATAACCGGGCCGATATCAATCCGATCGGACCGGGGTGGCGCGAAGATCCTGATTTTTGCAAGAAGACCAGGACTCAGTCTGCGTACAGCTACTTTGTCAAAACAGAGACTTCAGAAAAGATGAGTTCTCTAACCCGCTATTTCGACCGTTGCATTTCCCGTGGACCCAACAGCCTGACCGTCAAAGGTCTGTAGGCCTAGCTAACGTCGATATGAGAATTTCGCCGACTCACGAGTTCTACCGTAACCTCGGACGCAGAGCCCTAGAGAAGTCAGAGTATCTGTTAAACTCACCGCTCCATAAGCAATGGGAGTGATTGGAACGGAACACAGGCGCCTCGCGGGAGAGGCGCTTTGTGACGCTGGACGTAAAACCTTGTATCGCTTGGGGTGTCACAATTTCTACTCAGGCAGAAATTTGAGGAACTTCTCGCTTCTTGCCGAGTTGCAGGACGCTGAAGAAAAGGATTTGATTTGCGCCCACACAGTCCCCCGCGGCTTTTGCCAAAAACGATTGATGGCACGAGCATCTTTGCGCGCTTTGCGTCGCAAGGGAACATTCTCCGATTTGATGCTCGGCGCTGTTAAATCTTTCCTATGACGCTCCGCATAAAGATTCACGGTGCCGGTTCCATCGGCAATCACCTCGCCAACGCAGCACGCCGCCTCGGCTGGGAAGTTGATGTTTGCGACGTGAGCGAAGCTGCACTCGCCCGTATGCGATCCGAAATCTATCCTGTTCGTTACGGATCGTGGGACGATGCAATTAATCTCTTTCGCAGTGCGGATGCGCCGCGCGGCGGCTACGATCTCATTTTTATTGGGACGCCGCCAGAACACCACGTGTCATTAGCTTTGGACGCGCTGGAGGAGAAGCCGCGAGCGATTCAGGTGGAAAAGCCCGTCTGCCCGCCCGATCTCGTCGGCGCACAGGAACTTTTCACGAGTGCGCGTGCGCAAAACGTACTTGTATTTGTCGGCTACGATCACGTGGTCGGCGCGGCCGCGATCGAAACTGAGCAGCGCCTAAGGGCCGGGGCCGTAGGCTCTGTCGAGACACTCGATGTCGAATTCCGCGAACACTGGGGTGGAATTTTCGCCGCCCACTCGTGGCTCTCAGGTCCGGCGGATAGCTACCTCGGATTCTGGCAACGCGGCGGGGGCGCTAGCGGGGAGCACTCTCATGCAGTTAATCTCTGGCAACACTTTGCACACATTGCGGATGCCGGACGCGTCGCTGAAGTCAGCGCTCTTGTGGACTACGTGGAGAGCGGGGGTGCGGTCTACGATCGCCTTTGTGCGCTCCATCTCCGTTGCGAGAATGGGCTGGTTGGTCGCGTCATCCAAGATGTCGTTACCCTACCCGTCAGGAAATGGGCTCGAATCCAAGGTCGCGAGGGATTTGTCGAATGGCATTGCGGCCGAAAACCGGGACAGGATGAAGTGTATGCTGGTCGAATCGGAAGCGAGCCGGAGCATCGAGTATTCAAGAAAAACCGTCCTGACGATTTCATCGCAGAACTT
>JBGTII010000185.1:0-8548 GCA_041745735.1 Pyrinomonadaceae bacterium
TGGCCAAATCAAAGGCGAAAGATCTAAAGATCTGGGTCGGGTGTGCAAAATGGAACAAGAAAGATCTGAAGGGGTTTTATCCGAAAGGTGTTAAGGACGAGCTCGAATATTATTCGACACAGTTTAATTGCGTCGAGCTCAACGCAACTTTTTACAGGCTTTTTAAGGCAAATGTTTATGATGGCTGGTACGAATCAGTTCCAAAAGGTTTCAAGTTTTTTCCAAAGCTGACGCAGTCGATATCGCATTTTCGGCGACTGAAAGACGTTGAGGAACTTGTCGATATTTCGGTCTCGAATATGTCGCATCTCAAGGAAAAACTGGGTATGCCTTTCTTGCAGATGCATAATAATTACGGGCCCAAGGATATGGATCGCGTTGTCGCATTTGTCGAGAACTGGAAGCAGTACAAGATGCCGCTTGCGATGGAATTTCGTAAGACAGATTGGTATAACGACAACGCCGTCTCATCTGAGCTTTACGCTTTGCTTGAGAAGAACAAGATCACAAACGTCCTCATCGATACCGCCGGACGCCGCGATCTGATGCACATGCGGCTGACGACGCCGACAGCGTTTATCCGGTGGGTCGGGGCCAATGATCCCGAATCCGACAGAGCAAGACTCGATGAGTGGGTGGAGCGCATTGCCGATTGGAAATCACAGGGTTTAAAAGAGCTTTACTTTTTTGTTCACCAAAACATCGAGAAGGAATCGCCGCTGTTGTCGGCGTATTTTATCGAAAAGCTAAATAAAAGGATCGGCAGCGATCTAACACCACCGAAAACCCTCGAATAGTATGATCCGACTCGTCCGCACTGATGCCTCAGACAAAGATCTTCAGATGCTCGTGGCACTGCTCGATGCTGAGTTGAAAGAAAGAGACGGCGAAGATCATTACTTTTTTGCCCAGTTCAACAAACTCGCCGGTATTTTAGGTGTTGTTATTGCTTACGATAACGAGTTGGCTGTCGGATGTGGGGCATTTAAAGAGGTGTCGGCGGGCGAGGCTGAGATCAAGCGGATGTTCGTCCGGCCGGAATATCGCGGACAGCGGATCGCGGCAAAAGTGCTTGCCGAGCTTGAGGTGTGGGCTGGGGAATCGGGCTATGCGTCTTGCGTGCTTGAAACCGGTTTCAAACAGCCCGAGGCCATCGCTCTCTACCAACGCGAGGGCTACGAAGTGATCCCGAATTACGGACAATACGCCGATGTAACGAAAAGTGTCTGCATGCGAAAGACATTATAGGCCGTTGCCTGAAACTCGCTCCGGGTAGAGTGTGCGACTCCGCACATACACGCCGTTCGACTAAACATATCCTTTCAAAATTAGAAGTATAAACAAGCGGGGATCTGATCCGGGAAAATCGCGTGAGCCATCGCACACGGTTTTTTGCGGATAAGTTCACTTTATGACCGTAATCATTTTTTTGCGGACGGCACGGCGGTAAGGTCAAGCCGTAAGTAAAGGAATTTTATATGAAACATATTGAACTATTAGGTGAATTAGGGGCTGACGCTAGCGGCGACGAGGCAAAAGATAAGACTGTTAGCCAGCTATACGACGGAACGTTTCGCCGGATCGTTGCGGTGCATTTGCGAAACGGAGCGACGTTGTCGCGGCATCACGCTGATGTTCCTATTACGGTTTATTGCATTTCGGGAAGCGGCAAGTTTAACGCGGGAACGGATCTCGAGGATTCGCAAGGTTTGCAAACCGGGACGTTGATAACGCTTGAGGCCGGAGTCGAGCACGAGGTGATCGCCGACCCGGAGCTTCATATTTTGGTAACGAAATTTAAAGACAGGTAACTTTGTCTGTCGCAGGAGGGTGGTGAGATGAAAAAGCTTTGGATCATATTTGGTACGGTTTTTGTGCTGTCATTCGCGATATTGGGCTGGGTCGGGTCGGAGATCTTCCGGCAAGTGCCGCCGATCCCAAATGAGGTTGTCACAACGGAAGGAGCGGTGTTGATCGTTCCTGAGCAGATCTCCGACGGCCAAAACGTCTGGCAGGCGATGGGCGGAATGCAGGTCGGATCGATCTGGGGGCACGGCTCGTACGTTGCTCCCGATTGGACGGCCGACTATCTGCATCGGGAATCATTGTTCATCCTCAACGAATGGACCACGGGACGATTTGGAGCTGATGGAAGCACGATGCCGAGCGAAGAGCGGGCGGCGATGATCCAGCGGCTGCAGGACATCATGCGCAAGAACAGCTACGACCCGGCAACGCAAAAGTTGACGGTCGACCCTGTTAGAGCAAGAGCGTTCGAGAATAATCTTGCTCATTACTCGCTGATCTTTACCAATGGAAGCGACGAATATGCGATCCAACGTAATGCACAATCGGACCCGGCGAGGCTGCGGCATTTAACTTCGTTCTTTTTCTGGACGGCCTGGGCATCGGCCGCAAACCGTCCGGATAATACCATCTCATACACGAGCAACTTCCCATCCGAACCTTTGGTGGGAAATGTCCCAACCAGCAGCTCAATAATCTGGACAGGCGTGAGTGTGATCGCATTGATCCTGAGCATCGGTGCGATGGTATGGTTCTATGCCGGGTGGCACCGCCAAGCAACGTCGCCTGACACGCCGGATTCCGATCCGCTTATAGGCGAGACGATAACGCCGTCGCAAAAGGCAACGGTAAAATACTTCGTCGTTGTCTCACTACTCTTTATGCTGCAAATAGTGATGGGAATAATCACGGCGCATTACGGGGTTGAGGGCGGCGGATTTTATGGATTCCCGCTGGCCGACTATTTGCCCTACGTCGTTACGCGGACGTGGCATGTCCAGCTCGGAATTTTCTGGATCGCGACGGCTTGGCTCGCTGCGGGGCTGTTCATTGCTCCATATATTTGCGGGTACGAACCAAAATTTCAGCGGCTCGGCGTTAACGTTCTATTTGGAGCATTGCTGATCGTCGTGCTCGGGTCGATGGGCGGCCAATGGGCGAGCGTTATGCATTTGCTGCCGGGCGACCTTTGGTTTTGGTTTGGCCATCAGGGTTACGAGTACGTCGATCTTGGCCGAGTCTGGCAGATCGCGTTGCTCGTCGGATTGCTTTTGTGGCTCGGCTTGGTGGCAAGGAGTGCGGTCCCGGCACTTAGGGCCGACGGCAGCCGGTCGCTGGTGGTTCTATATTTGGTGACCACCGCAGGCATCGCATTCTTTTACGCCCCGGGACTTTTCTGGGGGATGCGTTCGCACCTGACGGTCGTCGAATACTGGCGATGGTGGGTGGTTCATCTCTGGGTCGAGGGGTTCTTTGAGGTTTTTGCGACAACGGTGATCGCGTTCTTGTTTGCCCGGCTTAAGGTTATCAGGGCTGATCACGCGGCGTACGCTGCGCTGTTTTCGGCGGCCATATACCTGAGCGGCGGCATTATCGGAACGCTTCATCACCTGTACTTCGCGGGCACGCCGACGGTTGCGATCGCGTTCGGCGCGGTTTTCAGTGCTCTCGAGATCGTGCCGCTGGTATTTGTCGGATACGAAGCGCTCGAAAACATTCGACATTCCCGGGCTAGGCCATGGCTCCAGCAGTATAAATGGATCGTCTACTTCTTCGTAGCGGTCGCGTTCTGGAATCTCGTCGGAGCCGGCGTGTTTGGGTTTATGATCAATCCGCCGATCGCTCTCTACTATATGCAAGGGTTGAATACGACTGCGGTTCATGCCCACGGTGCTTTGTACGGCGTGTATGGAACGTTGGGCCTTGGCTTGCTGCTCTTCTGTGCCCGGGCAATGCAGCCGGAGCGCATCTGGAATACCAAGCTGCTTGCTTTCTCATTCTGGGCGATAAATATCGGAATGATGCTGGAGATACTGTTGAGCCTACTTCCGATCGGCCTGCTGCAAACTTACCAATCAGTTTCAGTCGGGTATTGGTCGGCTCGTAGCCCGGAATTTATGCAGACCCCTTTGATGTCGAATCTGAGGTGGATGCGGTTATTTGGTGACACGATCTTTGCCATCGGTGCCGTGGCGTTTGTCTGGTTTGCATTGAAACTGATGCTCACGAAGGGCAAATCGCTTGCGCCTCCTAGAGCCGAGGTCTAGATCGATGTTCTCCAAAACCCTGAAATTAGCGGTGCCTTTTGTATGGCTCGGAATGGTCTTGGCCATCTCCTTCATGGAGGCACCGCTAAAATTTCAGGCACCCGGGATAACGATTCCGCTGGGTTTGGGCATCGGCCGGCTCGTATTTTTTGCGCTCAACAAAATGGAGATCGTGTGTGCGTCTTTGCTGCTTTTCGCATTTCTGCGAACGCGACCAACTTCGAAAACTATGCTTGTGACATTTGGTTTAGCGTTTGTGATCTTGTTTCTTGAAACCGTGTGGTTACTGCCTGTGCTTGACGCGCGGGCCGAACTGGTCATCGCCGGAACTGCCTCGCCATTTTCTAATTCGCATATCGTTTATATTGTTTTTGACGCGATCAAGTTGATCTCTTTGGCAGTGCTAGGCACTGCGACAACGCGACGGATGACCTCAGGGGGTTCCCATGAAACCGGACATTGAAAACCGTGCCGATATCGATCTGTTAATGCAGAATTTTTACGAACGAGCGTTGACCGATGGCGTCATCGGGTATATTTTTACGGACGTAGCGCACCTTGACCTCGAATCGCATCTGCCGATCATCGGTGATTTTTGGGAAACGTTACTCTTTCGCAGCGGTGACTACGCCAGCTATGGCCGCAATCCGTTGGAGGTCCATCGTCAGCTTCATCTCAAATCTGCATTTGAACCGAAACACTTTTCGCGTTGGCTCGAATTGTTTGTCCAGTGTGTCGATGAAGAATTTGAGGGCGTCCGGGCAGATTTTATCAAGATGCGGGCTCATGCTATCGCGAACCGTTTTCAGGAGAATCTGGGTTTGGATGTTAGTCGCGAAGAAACCTTTGGAGCGGCTCCAGTGATTCAATAAAGATCTTTCCGTGCTCGATCCGCAAGAGCTCCTGTTCCGCAAAACGGCGAATGACCCGGATTGTCGTCTCTGTCGTCAGGCTTGCCATTTCGGCTATGTCTTGGCGGCGGACAGGCACGCGAAATGGCAATGCGGCGGCATCTTCGGCAAGTTTGATAAGGACACGTCCAACACGGTGCTCGGGCGATGCGGTCGCGAGCGTGCGGATCATCGATGTTTTTTCCCGGAGCATCTCACAAGTCCAGCCGATGACCTGAAATGCAAATTCAGGCGAGTCTCGCAGGATATTCAAAAAATTATTGCGGCTGACCTGCAGGAGATCAGTTTTTTCAACAGCGATCGCCGTCGATGGATAAGGTGCGCCGTCAAATACCGGCGGCACGGCAAACATTTCACCCGAGCGAAAAATGCCGATTATCACCTCTTTACCAACCTCAGGGTTACGTATCATTTTTACCGCACCAGTGAGTACTATCGGCAGAAAATCCGCCTTATCGCCGCGGGCAAATATCTCTTGGTCTTCGCCGTATGAGCGTTTATGCCCGATTGACTCGAGTTTCTCGATGAGCTCCGGGCTGATGTTTTCGAGGAGTGGTTTCATTGTTGGATAAAGACCGCCACCCCGAATGTTGCGAGCAAGATGACGCTGACGAAAGCGTTCGTCGTAAAGAACGCGGCATTCATACGCGAAAGGTTGCCGCCGCGAAGCAGGGTGTGTTGATAGACAAATAGTGCCCCGACGGAGCACACACCCGCTAGAGTAAACCCCGACATTCCCGTTACCAACCACAGCAGCAATAAGACGATAAACGCCTGAAAGTGAAAGAGGCGGGCGATCCACAGGGCGTTTTTGATGCCGAAACGTGCGGGTATCGAACGCAGCCCCGCCTTGCGATCGTACTCAAAGTCCTGACACGCATACAGCACGTCAAATCCGGCCGTCCAGATCAACACAAAGACCGACAGCAGGATCGGTACCTCGTCGGCTAGATTGCCGCGAACAGCTATCCACGCCGCCGACGGGGAGATTGCGAGAGCGGCTCCTAGCAACAGGTGGGCAAAAACTGTAAAGCGTTTGGCGTAGGAATATCCGAGGACAAAGAGCAGTGCGACCGGCGACAGAGCGAACGTGAGCCAGTTGAGCGACCACGCCGCGAGGACAAATACGGCGACCGAGATGTAGAGAAAGACCCACGCGAATGTCAGCGAGATTTTGCCGGATGGCAGCTCGCGGTCCGCCGTGCGAGGATTAGCGGCGTCGATGTCGCGGTCGATGATGCGATTAAAGGTCATCGCTGCCGAGCGTGCACCGACCATCGCGACCGTGATCCACACGATCTGCCGCCACGTCGGGACGCCATTTGCCGCGAGTATAGCTCCAAGAAAAGCAAAGGGCAGAGCGAACAGCGTGTGCTCGAACTTGATCATCGCGAGCGTGGTCTTTAGTTTTTGCCAGATGGATGCCATGCTAAACGGAGGATTCTAGCACAATACCGCTCGTACCGCTCCGCGCGGTAGAATGTAGCGATGCCCAGCGGACGCACACATGATGTCATAACCGTTTTACTCGCACTTCCGGCGTTTGCGGCGACATATGCCGTGACGAGTGATCCGTTTGCATCGGCAGTCGTCGCTCTAGCTTTTATCTTTGGCGGAGTGATGTTTGGGCCCGATCTGGATACGGTCTCACGGCAGTATTCGCGGTGGTTTATTTTTCGATTTTTGTGGTATCCATATCGTTCATTTTTCAAACACCGGTCGCGGTTCTCCCACGGGCTTATATTTGGAGCGCTGATCCGCGTTGTTTATTTTCTCGGAGTAGTGACGATCGCAATTTATTTGGGGGCGGTTGCGTTGTACTGCATCGCGGGCGACAATTCGCCGGCATTATCGGACTTCGCTGACGCATGGCGAAGTATCGGGATATTTATCCGCACACATCTCGGCGATAATTTTCTCGTGCCAGCGTTTATCGGATTATGGCTGGGGGCGGCGAGCCATACGTTCACGGATATGGCGGGGTCGTTTATCAAGACGGGACGGGTTATGAAGTTTCTCTAACCGCGATTGCCGCCGCCGGTGCGGGCGGTGTGCAGGCGTAACGCCTGTCGGCGAACGGCGTCGGAGACATTGCGGTTTTTTGAGAGGGCGATCAGATCGCGAAGTTGCAAACGGCTCATGATCGTGATGGCGCTGCCGATGGGCGTCCGCGGGTTTTTGGCGAGGCTGTGGCCGATGGTATAGCTGCGCGCCCATTGACGGTTTGACGCGATCTGGCGGAGGATGTCCTCGGTGATCGAACGCATCGATGCGATCGACTCGACCTCTTGCTCGGTGATACGCGGATTGTTGACCACGGCGGACGAGACCAGACGATTTGGATCGCGGATGAGTATGTTGCGGGCCTCGCGGTCGCCCTTCATACCGAGCTTGACGCGATCCTTTACGCCCATTTTCATTACGCGGTTGATCATCGAGATACGCTCGCCCGGTATCTCATCTTCCTCGGTCTGTAGCTCGCCGATGATCTTGTGGATGGCGGCCTGGCGCTGCTCCTCGCTCTCTTCGTAGATCTCCTCGATGTATTCGAGACTTAGCCATGAATCGTCCGTTTCGCGGTCGGGAACCTCGATATGCTGGGCTAGGAATAGCGCGTCCTCGGCACTCAGGCCCGAATCGGATTGCTCGATAAACTCGGCAGCAGCTTCGTTGCCCTGGGCACGGAGTTCGTTGGCGATCTGCTGGGCACCGCGTTCCTTTTCAAAAAACTCGCGCTTGATCTCAGTCGCACGCCGTTCGGATTCTGGCGTCCGGCTTGGGTTTTTGAGTATCGCGTCGAGGATCGCCGGGTTTTGGATGAGGAGTTGCTGATTAAGCGAGATAAGTTCGATCAGCGAACCGTTTTGCGTAGTAGCGGCAAATTTTGCGATCGCACCCGGCGGTGTTTTCGCATTTGTAAGGATCGTTTCGTGGATCGAAGCCGGCAGATCAGCCCGTTCGACAAAGAAAGCAAGCACGTTTGGAGCAACATCCGCGGAACGGATCGTTTCGGTCAGCGAGTCGGCATTTTGCTCAGCCAGCGTGAGCCGCGAGTTTTCTTTTAGCTCAGGGTCGCTGCCGTTGTAAAAACTGACGAGGATCTCAAGCAGATCGGCTTGGGGAAGAGGCAAAATGCCCCGCGACGCTGCCAGTTGAGCCGGACGAGGGGCGGTGCCTTCGACGACGGCTTTGACAACCGGATTGCTTGATGCGATCTCAGAACTCATAATGAGCTGGGGATATCGTACTATTAAAAGTATAAAATACTACGGGAGGTCAGGCCGTTCACAGATAGCGTCATCATAGCATAATCGGATATAATCTTGACTAACCGCATTGCTTCACATAGTTTAATACAAAGGGTTTATCTGCTAGTATCTACCATTTCATTCTGCAATTCTTTAGATATTCTTGACCGGACAAATAATGATCAAAGACGAATTACAACAACTGATCTCTGAAAAAAAGGCATGGATCGGCGTGATCGGACTCGGCTACGTGGGCTTGCCGCTGATCGTCGAATTTAGCCTCAAAGGTTTTAACGCCATCGGCTTTGAGGTCGAT
>JBGTII010000186.1:0-29660 GCA_041745735.1 Pyrinomonadaceae bacterium
AAGCTTATTTATCCAGCCGAAGAATCGACTATTCTACCGGCGACTTATAGAGATCGCCTCCGAAACAGACTGGTTGCGTTTTACACGGGTTATCTGGAATGACCGTCCAATTGCTTTTCATTTTGGATTTAATTACAAGGGAAGTTTTCTATGGTACAAACCGTGCTTTGATGTGGCCCTCGCCAGCCATTCTCCGGGAGAAGTTCTCCTTAGGCAGTTATTGCTGTCAGCACAGGCGGAAAACGCCCATACATTTGATTTTGGGATGGGAGATGAGAAATTCAAGAGCCGCTTTGCTACGAGTACGAAATTTGTAAAGGTGTGGGGAATTTATTCTCACGAGGCCCAGAACGTTCTGGTGATAAGTCCCCATCCGGATGATGAGTCGATCGGATGTGGCGGCACGCTTAGAAAGCATTGCCTAAACGGAGACACTGTTGAGGTAATTTTTTTGACTTCGGGGGAACAAGGCGGGCATGGAAGATCGCCCGAAGAGACAATTACAATTCGAGAGCAAGAGGCGCAGGCGGCGGCTACGCTTCTCGGTATATCGAAAATAGATTTCTGGCGAGAGCCTGACGGCGCGATCGAGGTATCGGAACCGAATCTTAGGCGTTTGATCTCTAAAATTAAAGACTTTCAACCGGACATCCTGTATGTACCACATGAAAATGAACACCATGTGGACCATCGGGTCGCTGCCGAATTGGTTCGTCGGGCTGTCCATTCATTGCCCGAGACTGCCCGCAAGCCAACGGTCAAGATGTTTGAGGTTTGGACGCCCCTTCAAGGGGTAGATCATATTATCGACATCTCCGCTCACGTTGATATCAAGCGGCAAGCGATCCTCGCGTATAAAAGCCAATGTGACGAAGTAAAATTCGATGAAGCCGTCCTCGGCTTAAATCGCTATCGTGGAGAGTTGTATAGCTGGCCAGGTGGTGACTACGCCGAAGTATTTCAGGAAATGTCATGATTTTTCATGTATTCGCTAATCGTTCGAACATAGGAGATTGGCTCTCGGCGAAGGGCATTCAAAAACTGTTGGCCCCGTTGGAAATTACTGAACTTCTCTGTGATGCCCCCTTTGTAAAAGAAACCATCAACCAATTGGCTCGGGCAACGGAAAAGGATCTCATAATCATCGGTGGGGGCGGTCTGTTGATGGACTATTTTGTACCCTTTTGGGAAGCCTTCAGGCCAATATCCGAGCGGGTCCCTTTCTGCATTTGGGGAATTGGTTGCTGCGATATAAAGAACGAATCTTCTCTGCCGCCTAGGGGCTTGATAGAGGAAATCGTAAATAAAAGTAAACTTTGCATAGTACGTGATAATTTGACTCGCTCATTTTTACAAAACTGTCATATTCCTTTGCCAATTCCATGCCCCAGCATCAACATGGTCGATCCCATAATGGGAAAAGGTAAAGACGTGCTACATGTAGTTAACTATTCGACTGCTGGGGTTGACGCGTACGAGGCGATGTCTTCTGCCGCACAAAGAATTGCCCAGAGTACAAAGCATGTATATCGTGAAACGAATAATCTAATTTCCAAAGGGAGTGAGATAGACTTGGCGAAAGTAATAGGGCTTTATAAAAGATCCGACATTGTTCTGAGTTCTGCTCTACATGGTTGTATTATTGGCGTTGCGATGGGGCTAAAGGTTTTGTCCGTTTCGGGCGATCGAAAAATTGAAGGTTTTATGGAATCTGTTGGGCTGCAGGATTGGGTTCTTGATGTAAATGAATTGGAAGGTCTGCCCGCCATGTTGGACAAAATCCACCTGCAAAACTGTCCAGAATTAATGCTTGAAGACATTCGAATGAAAAATCGGCAGACTGCGACAAATATCAAGGCCACAATAGGGAATTGAAGTTTCTAGGATGAAGATAAATAAGCCTGAAATTGTTATCGATAGTGGCAAATTGACATACCGGGTCCGGGTCGAGTCCTTACAGGGAGTCGGCACACTTTGGTACAGTTTTGATGAACAGTATCAGGACCTAGTAACAGAATCGTCTGACGCGGCACTTGTCGCTCTTCTCTTGCCTGCCATGGCCCGGGGGGAAGATATTCATATTGATGGGGTTATATCTGAAAAACTCTTTTATAATCTTTCGGGTCGTCTCCAAAAATTATTGCAATTAGTCGCGCCTGCGTTATTGCGCGTTAAGGTTTATCCTGCCGGGCTCCAAACTGACAGCAGTAAAGGAACCGGAGTAGCTACGGGTTTTTCTGGGGGTATCGATTCCTTCTGTGTTCTCGCGGATCATTTTTTCTCAGAGTATCCTCCGGGGTTTAAAATTACGCACCTTTTATTTAATAACGTTGGCTCCCACGGGTGGGGCGGGGAACAGTTGTTTAAGGAGCGATTTGAACGTCTCATACCGGTTACGGAACGGATGGGGATTCCGTTTATAAGTATCAACTCCAATATCGAGTCCTTTTACGGAGGGAAGGACTACCTGGGTTTTCAGCCGACACACACATTGCGTAATGCCTCTGTAGCATTATTATTGCAAGCAGGAATTCAACGATACATGTACGCCTCCGGTCTGTCCTTTTCGAATATCTTTGTAGGTCCTACTAATGATATGGCTAATATTGATTCCATATTGTTACCCATCCTATCAACCGAAGCGATTGACGCCTTTTCCGTTGGAGGTGAATATACTCGAGTTGAGAAAACGCTGCGGGTTAATGAAATTCCGGTTTCTTATGACACCCTCGATGTATGTGTGGAACCTGATCAAACCGGTAAAAATTGCTCAAAATGTTGGAAATGTCTGCGTACCTTGTTAACGTTGGATATTGCCGGGTTTCTAGATAATTATTCTGCCTCCTTTTACATCAATATCTATCTCCAACATCGCGATGAATTTATTAAAGAAGTGATACAAAGCGATTACGCTCTCTTACTTGAAATTGTTGAGTTTGCAAAGCGCAGTAACTATCGGCTTGTTTAGATTGCTTTAACAATCCGAACGCAGTTTGGTTCCGCGGTCTAATTTTGTTTTAGTATCAAATTTCTGAAAATTCTGTTTATTAACACTTTCTGCAATTTAAGTAGGATTTAGATTATTTGATTGGTAAGCCGCGTGAGGTTTTACTCTTCTGAGGTAGCTCAGTTTTTGTCATTTTTTGACTTTTTACCTTTGTTGGTAATATTCTATCGGAAAATTTCAACGTCAGGTCCAGTGAATTATTAAGTCGGGGCCAGGAACTCATTTTGACAAATAATGAGAGTAATCGGCTGAGGTGGTTTATGTTATTGCAAAACTCCAGTCTTTCAGGGAAGAAAACAGGTGCTTGTCGTCGGTTTTTTGTTTTAACCGTTATCTTCGCCGTTCTGTGTGCGGGTTCGCAATTTAGTTTTTTTTCCGAAGCATCCGGTTTAGTAGCTAATCTGGGAAAGTTGAATTTCCTCTACCTGGATGATGGTTCCATTAAGATCGAGTTGGTGTCCGATGTCGCCGTAACCAATTATCAGATCAAGACGACCGCAAACAAGACGCTCATTCAGATCAAAGGTGCCCGGTCAACACTTTACCCATCGTACCTGGTTCGCAATTCATTTGACGTTGAAGTTCAAACCACAGCTAAAGAATTTGACGGCGAGCCGGGAGTTGAATTGACAATTATCGCGCCCCGGGGTGCGACGGCGGTCCCCATAATGGAACTCAATAAGCTATATTTCTGGGTGAGTTTGAATTCAGGATCAACCCCCCCAAACTCGCCACTAATCAAAACTAAAAATACCCCTGACAATAATTCACCGCCGATTTTTGTGATTAATTTGGGGAAAATAAATTTCCATTATCCGGATGACGGCTCTCTCCAGATCGAATTGGTCTCCGATAAGACGTTAAGCAATTATCAAATCAAAACAATCGGCAACAAGGCAGTCGTCCAAATAAAAGGGGCGCGGTCTACGCTTTACCCTTCATATCTGGTTCGCAATTCATTTGAGGTTGAAGTTCAAACCACAGCTAAAGAATTTGACGGCGAGCCGGGAGTAGAGCTGGCAATTATTATTCCCCGTAACGCCGTTGTAGTTCCGACAAATGAACTGAATAAGACATATTTCTTGGTAAGTGCGAATGCAGAGTCAAAGATACGCAACCCTCTGCCCGACAAAGCTAAAAGTATGGCGGTCGCTAATATTCAACCGATAAGTAAAAGCCCGGAAATATCATTTGTCCCTCAAAAAAATGAAACGGTTTCCCCGGTTCAAAGCCAGCAGGGCAATGGCATAATTAGCGGACAGGTGAAGGACGAACTCGGTGGCGTAATTGTTGATGCTGATGTGGTGGTCACCGATAAGGATGGAAAGCAGCGGAGTGTCAGGACAAACCAAGACGGCATTTACCGGTTTACCAATTTAGCTCCGGGAAAATACACATTAAAAGTTAATGCACCTAACTTTGCCCAATATGAAAGCAAAGAAATCGAAATTACCGGTAAACCGATGGCCGGTATAAACATAGCCTTGAGCGTCAAGATCCTTGAAGCTCCAATTGTGACCATCGAGCGAGAAGCGGTGTTGAGTTCTGATCTGGAAAATAATGCCAATGGAATTGTCTTACGGGGAGAAGATCTAAATTCTTTGCCCGACGATCCTCAAGGTTTGGCGATGGCTCTGCAAGGCCTGTCCGCGGCAGCCGGAAGCCCTTTGGCCGGAGAGGTTATCGTTGACGGTTTTGCGGGAAGCCGTATTCCGCCAAAGAATGCGATTCGAGAAATTAGGATAAACAAAAATCCATATTCTGCGGAATTTAGCCGTCCGGGCAATGGTCGAATCGAGATTTTGACCAAACCAGGGATGGAAACCTTTAACGGAGGCGGCTATTTTGGTTTTAACAACAATTGGTTAAACACGCGGGACCCGTTTGCCGCGACGACCTTACCCTACCAATCTAATAATTACGGTTTTTACCTGGGCGGACTGCTCAAGCCAAAACGCGCTTCTTTCTTTTTTAATTTTGAGAAGGGAAAGACGGATTCAAATAACCTCGTGAATGCAAAAATTCTTGATTCAAATTTGGATATCATTCCTGTTAACTCGTATATTTCATCTCCGCAGCGTTATATCAACTTTACGCCGCGAATCGATGTAAAGCTGGATGACAGAAATACGCTTATAGGCCGGTATTCCTACTCTAAATCGAGCACCGAAAACTCCGGCGTTGGCGGATTCTCTCTTTTGTCACGAGCATTCTCCACCTCTAACGTTGAGCATTCACTACAATTTACGGAAACTTTTGTTATCAATCCGACAACGGTTAATGAAATCCGATCTCAAGTCGTCCACAGAGTTAATAGTAGAGAATCCGGAAATTTTGGCTTGTCGATTGATGTGCCGGGGGCCTTTACCAGTGGCGCGTCATTTAGAAGGTCATTTAACGAATACAAGAGAGCCGATGCTAGCAATGTAGTAACCCATTCTTTTGCAAACCACACAATTAGGGCCGGTGCAGGCATCCGATACGTCAGTATTACTGATTTTTCATCACAGGGTTTTGGCGGAACATACAGGTTTGACGGATCATTAGCCCCGCAGCTTAACGGCAACAATGTTATCTATGACTCGAACGGCCATCCGATATTTATTCCGATTTCCGGCCTGGAGCGATACCGGCGAACGCTTAGGTTCACCCAGCTAGGCCGCTCTCCGCAAGAGATTCGAGAGCTTGGCGGCGGAGCATCGCAATTTACCATTACGAACGGAGAAGAGGCGGCAAGCGTTAGTCAAACTAGTTTGAATGCTTTTGTCCAGGACGAATGGCGCCTGCGGCCGAACCTCACTTTAGGACTCGGGCTGCGTTTCGAATCACAGTCAAATATAAATAAGAACTTAAACTTTGCGCCGCGTATTTCATTTGCCTGGTCCAAGATGCATAAGGCGAATCGATCCGCGTCAGGAAATAAGAGTGAGGAACGGGTCAATTTTGTTCTAAGAGGTGGAATAGGCTTCTTTTACGAAGCTTTTGGCGAGGATTTTACATTACGTGCAAACCGTTTGAATGGGATTAACCAAAGGCGATATATCGTCACCGATCCGGCGGTTCTTGATCTCTTTCCCCAGATTCCTTCGGAAGCCCTGTTAAACGGATTTTCGAACGTTCCCTCAATAGTCCGGAATGATCCAAATCTGCGTGCGCCTCTTTCCATCCAATCAACTATTAGTTTTGAAAAACAACTGCCGTTGAAGCTTGTGCTTTCAAGCAATTATCTGAACGTTAGAACCATTAATGCGCTTCGTTCGCGATTTATCGCATCTTCTGCCGGTGGTACACCAGGCAGAACCTTTCAATATGAATCAACCGGAAAGTATAACCAAAACCAACTATCTTTTACTCTGTTGCGCCGGTTAAGCAAATTATCCTTTTATGCGACATATTCCTTGAACAAGGTCAGTAGTGATACGGATGGAGCTGATTTCATCCCGCAAGGTTCTTCTGGTTATGAAAATGACTATGGCCGGGCGTCGTCCGATGTCCGCCACAGTCTCTATTTGGGCGGTTGGATCCGCACGTTTTTCGATATAGATATAAATCCGCTTATTTTCTACCGGTCGGGCGTTCCTTTTGATATTACGTTGGGACGCGATCTGAATGGAGATACCATACTCAACGATCGCCCGTCTTTTGCTACCGATTTTAATCGTCCCAGCGTTGTTTTTACGTCTTTAGGCGCATTTGATTCGAATCCAATTCCGGGTCAGGTCATAATTCCACGCAACTACGGGTCCAGTCCCAGTTTTTTTTCAGCTAACGTGAATTTCAGTAAATCCTTTAGTATTGGCGGAGATTCAAACTCCCAGTCAAGTGGCGAGAGCCTTAGGCGGCCCCTTTACTTCACGGTTTCTGTCCAGATAGAGAATCTTTTGAACCGGACAAATCCATATATTCCGGAGGGTAATTTGAGTTCACCCCTGTTTGGGCAATCTTACTTTTCAGCGGGAGCCTATGGGTTCGGTGCAAGTTCACCCGGTAACCGAATAATCAGACCTAATATCTCTTTCTATTTCTAAAACGGGCTACCGGAAAAGAAAAAATTATCGTTAAAAGATAACAGGAAACAGAAAAACGGTAGCCGGATTAGCTACCGTTTTAACGTTGATTAATTGGCTCCGCAGGTAAGACTCGAACTTACAACCCTGTTTTCTTTACTGTAAAATACGATAACACCCGCTAACAAATTGTCGGCAACATTCCGCTATAACTATCTCATTTCAGGTAGCACCGCACCGAGATATTGGGTCGAGATTAAGGGTCGGCTCTACGCCCGTTTGCAATACAAAACTGATAACGGAAAATACAAGGTAAAGTATAAATCAATCTCCGATAAAAGAACCGCTCAACGTGTCGCAAATGACATGCGACGGGAACTTGAAATTCACGGCCCAGAGACACTTCACACTGACAAATTGGTCTTCAAGGAACTTGCTGAGGAGTACGATGAAAACAGACTGTTTCCGGCGGTCTACCAAAACGGAGTGAAGGTAGCTGGACGCCGTTCATTGGTACCAGCGAAATCCGCCCTTAATACTCTAAAAGCCTATTTTGGAACGAAACTAATTTGCTCGATCAAAGCAGTTGATATCGAGGCGGGGCGAGATATTCAAGATGCGCTGGAGCGATGGAAGGTTTGAAACGATGGAGATATTTATTCCGCAGACCCATACGAAGACCGACGAATCAAGGACGGTTGGAATTACCGCTCGTCTGAGAAAAGAACTTGAAAAACTCTGGGAATTGTCACCGAAAGACCCTGGCCAAACAGTCTTTGGCATAACGAATACCATCAAGACTGCATTCAAATCCCTCTGTGACGAAGCGGGCATCGAAGGTTTAGATTCCACGATTGTCGCCACACTGCAACCACAAGAATGATCGCTTCTGGTTCTCCTCATACGGAGGTTATGAAGATCACGGGGCACTCACAATTAAAGACTTTCCTTCGATATCTCAACATTACTACAGAAACAACGAATAGAGTGGCCTCAAACCTGGATGACTATCTTACTGACAATCAGTTTTCTGCCGATGGCATTTCAGAAACGGTAAACTGAATAGAGCCTTTACACGAGACGACCTCCTCGACAACATCACGCGTCTACTGGTCAACAACACCGGAATTTCTTCGGCCCTACTAATTCGCTCTTCGCGAGTCCTTATTCCTGAGTCGTACTGCTAGAACCTTATCGATTACTCTCAACCGCAACAAACGCTTGGCTACTTCCGAATTCGGAGAAATCATACTGTTCTTTTGCTCGATCAGCTAGACGATACGCTTGAGCATCTTTATCCAATCGAGAAATCACACCAGCCGATGCGATAGACGCTAAAGCGTTTTGATTGAGCAGCTACTGATGCCGCGAAACGTACTGTCCGTGTCGGCCTCCGCCAGCCTGTTATCGGCTTTGTTGTTTCTAAAGGATTTTTTGTGTTCATGTTACCGGAGTGTTGACGGCGGTTCGTGCCGGGGCTGTTTGGCGGTCCGGGGTGGGGATAATGGGGGCATCGCAGAAAAATTATTTATTTGATCCGTGGCACCCGCTACTTGACTTGAGGATTTTTTCACCTAAACTATTACGACTGATAATAATTTTGCTATACAATCGCCGCCTCGGACAGAGCTTTTTATACCCTCCGGAATAGCTCACGGTAAGTGATCCCAAGCAAAGACAATTTAGTTGTTTTACAAGTGAATTTATGAAGAACCGATCCGTTTCGTTCCGCCTGGTTACCGTCACGCTCATCATCTCAGCCCTAGCCGCCATTGCCGCCCTCGGCGCGACATCACCGGCAGTAAAGGCTTTTGACTCAGTAAAAGAGTTCTTCGGCATGGCGTCCACAACGACGCCAACAAGCACCACCGCGCCTGTTACACAGAGTGCAGAAACAAATAACGTCGCCCCGATGGAGCCGATGTTTTTCGCCTTTGGCCCTACGACTCTGATAATCCCAACGGGTGACGGCGGATTTGAAACGGGAGCAACTTTTGCGGCGAACAACTGGACGGTAGTCAACCACACGACGAATACATGGCAAGTTGGAACTGCGGCGACGGCGTCGGCTGGCACACGGGGAGCCTACGTCTCAAATAACGGCGGGACAACGTGGGCATATACTAATAGCGGGTCGCAGACATCACATTTCTATCGCGATGTGACGGTACCGGCCACCGAGTCGAACATAAATCTGAGTTTCCAGTGGAAAGGAAATGGTGAAGGTGGCTTTGACCGACTGTTGGTTTATACCGCCCCGACTTCTATAACGCCCGTTGCTGGAAGTCCCGTTTCGAATAGTACTACGTTATCGGGAGCGACCTTGGCGTTCACTCAACCAAATTCCTCTCAGGCATCTTATACTTCGGCCTCAGTGGTTCTTCCCGCTTCACTCGCCGGAACAACCTTCAGGCTTATCTTCACATGGCAAAATGATGGCAGCGCTGGAACTAGTCCCGGAGCCGCGATCGATCAGATTTCACTAACCTCCTCAACGCCTGGTACGCCGGTGCCGATGGCCACTCAGGCCGGCCTAACCTATACGGAAAATTTCGCGGACATCGCGAACTGGACGAACAATTTTGCCGCCGGGGTAGGTGCTAGCCCGTTCACTTCCGTAGGCGTTATTACCGCTGGCGCGATACCGGATCCTAAAACAACAACGGTATCGTCCGCTACGTTTGCGTCGGCCGGTACGACTGGCGGGTTGCAGAGGGGAAGCTTAAGCGGAAACCCAGCGGGATCAATCGTGATGCTTTCGACCGGAGCATCGCCGAATACGACGGCCGTAGCGTTTGACTTTCTCGCGGACTTTACCGGAGTCAATGCGGGCACATTGAGTTTCAGCTGGGCACGTGTTGATAATTCAGCGACTGATCGGTCCACCTCGCTTAAGGTCTATACAAGTACTGACGGAACCAACTTTACTGAATTAGTCGGGGCCGCTGTAGCCAATGTCGTTGTCGGCGGTGCCGCATCGGGAAATATCACGTCCGTTGCATTACCCGCTAGCTTCAATGGTAGTTCCACAGCGAGGCTTAGATTCTACGATTACAACGGTACGTTACCAGGGACAGCTGGCACTCGGCCCAAAATTGCAATCGATAATCTAAACGTAACCGCGACCAGCGCGAACACGCCGACGAAATTGGCGATTACTTCGATAGTGCCTTCGTCCCCGGTAGCGGGTAGCGGCTTTGACGTAACGGTGCAGTCTCAAGACGGCAGTAGTGTTGCGTCGAATGTGACAACGAGTACAGGATTTACACTCTCAAATACCGGTGGCGGATCCATTGCCGGCGGAACCACAACAGGGACGATCAATGCTGCCTCGAACACAGTTACGGTTACGGGCGTAAAACTTTCGAGCGCGGGAACGGGTGTTACCTTAACGGCGACCCAGACGTCCGGTACTCCATCACTCACGGCGGGCACTAGCGCACCGTTTACCGTTTTGGCTGTCGCAGACCATCTCACGTTTGTGGGTGTGCCCACGACAGGAAATGCCGGGTCAAATCTCACGACGTTTACGGTCGAAGCACGTCGACCGGACAACACCGTCGACACAAACTACACGGGTAATATCACTGTCGCTAAAGCTACCGGTACAGGAGCTCTGTCGGGTACCACTCCGAAAGCTGCGGTTGCGGGTGTTGCGACATTTAATGATTTGCAATTTAACACTGCGGACACATACACGTTAGCAGCGAGTGCCAGCGGTCTTACGGGAGACACAAGTGGAAACATATTAGTCGGGGCCGCAGTGGTTACAGTGACCGCGTCCGCCGGGACAGCGACCGGTAACTACAGCACATTAAAGGCCGCCTTTGACGCGATCAACGCCGGAACCCATCAGGGCGATGTCGTTGTAAATATCAATGGAAACACAAGCGAGGGAGCGACGCCTGCCACACTGAACAGCAGCGGCGCGGGCTCCGCCAGCTATACATCGCTTCTAGTTAGACCTACGGTAGACGGTGTCTCGATCAGTGGAACCCCTGCAACCGGATTTGGAGTGATCCAGCTAAAGGGTGCGGACAATGTCACGATCGATGGCGACAATCCAAACTCAGGCGGCGTTAATCGAAACCTTTCGGTCTTGAGCACCTCCTCTGCAACGACGGGTCTCACGTCCTTAGTAAGGATTACGACCGTAAACAGTGGAGCCGCCGCAGGAGCGGACACCAACACTATCAAGAATCTGATTCTGACCGGCAATGCTACCGGCCGTAACGCGTCGGGAAATGTGTCAACTTCAGCGAGTGAGAATAATACGTTCGGCGTAATGGTTGGGGGTAACGGCGGATCGACGGCAACTGACGCACCGATCGCAGCTACCAGTGTTACGGGCTCTCTGGTTGTCTCAACGGGTGTGAGCGGCCTGGTTGTCGATAACAACGCTATTAATGCGTGTGCCAGGGGCGTTGCATTTCTCGGTTCGGGAACGAGTTCGTCTACAGGTGTGACGATCTCGAACAATCTGATCGGGGATCAGAGCACCAGTCTCTCCGGCAACGCTCCGTTCATGGCACCAACGACAACTGTTTACACAAAGGGTGTATATATTCAAGGTACAGACGCGGTTTCGATTACAGGAAACACATTTAAAAACATCTTGTCTTATGTTGGAACTACCATGAGTGCCATCGAACTAAATTCGTTTATCGGTTCCGGCATCATAAGTATTTCTAACAACACGATTGACGGCTTCGCACAGAATGCGGCCAATACTAGTGCGCCAAAAGCGATCCTTGTTTCAGCAGCCGGCGGTGCGTTTACTATCTCCGGAAATACGCTTTCAAACCTCCAGTGGCCGGGAAGTTCAACGACGGCAGCAACCGTTCTAACGGGTATTGACGTCACTAGCAGTGCGCCATCAGCAACGGTGGAATTGAACAAGATCACAAAGGTATACAACACCAATTCCGGAGCGTATAACGCCTACGGTATCAACCTCGCAGGGGGTAACAATATTACGGTTAGGAACAATTTCGTTTCAGATATTAATGTATTTTCGGCTAATACAGTCACATCAAGCCAGTATCAGCCAGTAGGTATCCGAGTTGTAACAGGTACCGGTCATAAGATCTATCACAATTCGGTACACCTATTTGGAGCTCCGCTTGGTGGTAGCTCGGCCAATGGCACTTCTGCGCTGATGATCGTTTCGACCGGTTCGACCGGGATGGATATTCGCAATAACATTCTCGCGAACCAGTTCAGCGGATGGCCGTCGGGAACCGTTCACGCGGCAATTTACATGCCGTCCACTCTTACGAGCACTTTCAACCTGATCGAGAACAATAACGCCTATTACGCACCAACGGGTAGCTTCATTGCGCAGCTTTCAAATGGTACGACCTACTCCGTCGCGAATTTCGTTCCTGCCTCAACTGCCGGGGCGACGAACTGGCGAAATTACACGTCTGGGTTATTAGCCGCAAATACGAATAATGATAATGCATCGTTTGGTGCGATAACCGCTGCGCCGTTCGTCTCTTCAACCAATTTACATATCAAGAACGGAAGTGGAGACCCCGTCGCCCTTGTCGCTCGCGCAGGTGTAACGATTGCGGGGTTGACTACCGACATTGATGGCGACACGAGGAAGGCAACGCCAGATATCGGTGCTGATGATTTCATAACGTACACACTGAATTATACGGCGGGTGCAGGCGGTACGCTTTCGGGAACAGCTTCGCAGATCGTAAACCCAGCGGGTAGTGGTTCGGCAGTGGACGCTGTTCCGGACAGCGGGTTCGCTTTTGTTAACTGGAGTGACACCTCCACCGCTGATCCGCGCACGGATTCGAGCGTGTCAGCAGACATAAGCGTCACCGCAAACTTTGCCATTACTCAATACAACCTTAGCTACGACGGTAACGGCAGCGACGGTGGTACGACACCGGCAACGCAAACGGGTGATTACAATACGACGTTGACCGTGCGGGCAAACACATTTACCCGAACGCTTTATGATTTCACGGGTTGGAACACTGCTGCGGACGGCAGCGGTACGACATATCAGCCGAGCTCCACCTTTACGATCCCGGCGTCTAATACGATCCTTTACGCCCAATGGTCGCTTGCGACGCTGACAACAAGTACGTCGATCACGTCTTCGTCACCGTTAAATACATCTACATTCGGCGGTTCCGTAACCTTCACGGCAACGGTAACAACGCCGGGGCCGGTAGCCGTGGTCGGCGTGGGTACGATAACCATCTACGATAACAACGCTTGTTCGGGAACGATACTTGCAGGGCCAACTGCGCCTGACAGCAATGGACGCCTCGCGGTCACCACTGCGGCATTAACCGGCGGCAGTCACCCGATAACTGCTTGCTACAGCGGCGCGACGGGTTTCACCGCGAGCAACGGCAGTGTCACGCAGACGGTCAATCCTGCCAATCAGACCATCACTGTCGATCCGGGTGTGTTTGCGGATCAGGATTTCTCTTTTGGTAACTACAGTTGGACGTCGAGCGCGAGCTCGGGCTTGCCGGTCGTGATCACGAGCGATACGACGGGTGTTTGCACGATCGGCAATTCGGCGGTGAGCACCGTGACATTTGTCACGCTCGGAACTTGTACAATCCGCGTATCTCAGGGAGGTGACGGCAACTACAATGCGGCGTCGCCAGAAGTTACGAGAACATTCGACATTATCTCTTCGCCGACGACCACGGCCGCAGTGACCGCAAATGCGTCTGTCGCGTACGGCGCTTCGAACCTGATCACCGCGACGGTCACCCGAACGAATAACAACACGGTCCACCCTTCGACCGGTACGACGATCAAATTTATTGAGGGCACGGACTGTGCGACTTCGCCGGTCGTACAGACGGGCGTCGAGCCGACCTCTGCGGGCGTCGTGACATTTAACACGAACAGCTTAAACGCCGGTTCACACAGCATCACGGCTTGCTTTAGCGGCAGCGCAACGACCGTCGCGAGCCAATCTTCGCCGGTCGCTCAGACGATCACGCCGATAGACCAGGCCGCTCTCGTTATCACCGATCCGGGCACTGTTACCTTTGGCACTACGCCGACGCTTGTCACAACCGGCGGCGACGGCAACGGCGCGGTGACATTTGACCAGGGCGTCGCGTCGCCGGGATGTACAATCACAAGCGGCGGTGTTTTGACCGTCGTCCAGGTCGGAGCCGCATGCAGTATTACTGCCACCAAAGCGGCAGAGGGCAACTACAATTTAGCAACATCGGCTCCGCGTTCGATCACTTTTGCCAAGGCAACGCCGACGATCGACACCGCTCCGTCCGCGAGCAACATCATATTTGGCCAGACGCTGGCAAGCTCAGTCCTCTCGGGCGGCGCGGCAACGCCATCCGGCGGCACGTTTACGTTTACGACCCCGTCGACCGCACCGGCGACAGGCACGGCTTCGCACGGCATCACTTACACGCCATCCGACACCACGAACTACAACAACGCGTCAGGCAGCGTAAGCGTCACGGTGAACAAAGCCACGCCGACCGTCACAACTCCGCCGACCGCAAGTGACATCACCGAGGGACAATCACTCGCGAGCTCAGTGCTCTCGGGCGGCTCGGCCAGCGTCGCGGGTGTATTTACGTTTACCACGCCTGCCACAGTCCCGCCGGTCGGAACCAATTCGCAACCAGTGACCTTTACGCCTTCGGACACCACAAATTACAACACCGCCTCGACCTCGACGAACGTCACCGTCAACGCGGCTTCGACGACATATACATTGACCGCGATGGCGGGTGCTAATGGTAATTTCAAATTCGGGAACACGCTCGCAAACGGTGTAACAACCGTGAACCCGGGCGACAGCAGGACCTACAGGATCGTGCCGGACTTTGGCTATCAGATCGTTGATGTGCTGGTTGATTCGGTTTCGGTCGGCAAGGTCGCAAGCTACACATTCTCAAGCGTATCGGCAAATCACACGATCTCGGCTACATTTGAGGTGGTGACGAACCGCACTCTGACGGCGGGAACGCTTAACTCTTATTTCGACGCGGTGATCGACGTGCCGGTTTCGGTATCGGATACTACCGGAGCGAACATCACAAGCTTTGATTTCTCGCTCAATTATGACGAGAGTAAGCTCGAGCCTGTCCTAACAGGCGTTGGAACCAACGTGACGATCACGAACGGCACTCTGGGAACGTGGAGCGGCAATGTGGTCAAAGCTGCGACAGGCGTCATCAACGTATCGCGATTTAGCGCGACGACGCCGGCCAGCGGTGCGGGCGTGCTGCTATACATCAGGATGCACGTCAAGGCTCACGCTACAACGACCGCTGCCTTGACGCTCAATGGCACCTATTTGAGCGGCAGCTTTGGAACATTTGCTCCTTTCAACGGGGGAGCGGTTGGAGCTAATGCACCGGTCGCCGGTGTGGTCAATATCAACGCTACCGCCACGACGACGAGCGTCGTGACATCAGGCACGCCTTCGACGTACGGCAACTCGGTGACATTTACCGCGACCGTGACGACGAGCACCACTCCGGCAGTATCAGGCGGAGCCGTCACATTCTACGACGGCGGAGCATCATGCGCCTCGCCAGGACCGGCACTCGGAGCGGCCGTCAATATCGACGGCAGCGGTGTCGCGGCCATATCGATAGCCGCCCTATTTGCCGGAAACCACACAATAGTCGCCTGCTACGGCGGCACCGCAGACTTTACCGCAAGCAGCGGCAGCGTGGCTCAGGTTGTTAATCCAAAATCTGTCACAGCCAGCGTTACAGCCGATAACAAAATCTACGACGGTAACGACACAGCAGTGATTGCGACCTGTACCATCCCAGGCAAGGTCGGGTCTGACGATGTCGCCTGCAACGCAGGTGGACCAAATACTTTCTCGGACGCGAATGTCGCCGACGGCAAGACTGTTACGGCACGAGACATCACATTGACTGGAACTACTGCGGGCAACTATGTGCTCAGTTCCACGACGGCGACTACGACGGCGGATATCACTAAGGTAACTCCGACGGTCACGGTGACGGTAGGAACATATACATACGACGGCAATCCGCAGGGCCCGACAGCTTACACGACGAACCCGGCCGGTGATACCGGAACTCCGACGTGGAGCTATGTCGGTGTCAGCGGCACGACCTACGGTCCGAGTGCAACCCGACCGACACTGGCGGGCAGCTACACGGCGACGGTCTCGCTGGCAGCGGACAGCAACTTCAATGCTGCCTCATCCAGTGCGACAGCGTTCACTATCGGAAAGGGAACTTCGACGATCGTGGTGACGGGATCGACAACGTTCCCGTACAGCGGTGCCCCTCAAGGCCCTGACACTTCGGATGTGACGGGTTCGACGGGTGCTGTGACCTACAGCTATGTCGGTGTCAGCGGCACGACGTATACAGCGAGTGCTACCAAACCGACGGCAGCCGGATCATACGAAGTGACCGCTACAGTAGCTGCAGACAGCAACTACAACGGTGCGGTCTCTGCTCCGTTCGCGTTCACGATCTCCTCCGGCACCGTCTCCGGTACGATCAATTATTACGCAGGAACATTAGATCCTGTGTCTGGCGTGACCGTTTCGGGTGCGGGCGGAATTTTGGTGTCGGGTACGACGAACGCGTCGGGTAGTTATTCAATAACCGGATTCGGTGCGGGTTCTTATACCATGACACCATCGAGAGCTATACAGCTTTGCGATACGCAAAACGGTGTGCTGATTGATGATGCGGCTCTGGTTTCTGAGTATGTGGTCGGACTCACGCCGCTCAGCCCTACCCAGAGACTGGCGGCTAAGGTCAGCGGTACCGCTACGGCGAATCTCTCATCATTCGACGCGGCGTTGATCGCTCAAAAATCGGTGGGTATCTGTGATTCGCCAAACATCTCCGGCAGATGGGGATTTGCACCTGGCACTTATGTTCATAATCCAGTGACGACGCATAACGACATTTACGCGGCATATCTGATGGGTGACGTTAACGGCGACTGGAGCTCGACCGCAGTGCCTAATGTGGCAAACCGTGAGAGTTCGAGCCCTAATGCGGTCAGAGCTTCGCTGCCAGTTGGTAATGCTCAGCCGGGAACTGAGGTGACCGTGCCTTTCCGCATCGACAACCTCAACGGCAGATCGCTCAACTCTTATCAGTTCTCCGTTGCCTATGACCCTGCGGTCATCGTGCCGGCGGACGAGTCAGCCAATGTTGACGGCACTCTGAGCGGTAACCTCAACGCGGTCTACAACACCCCAACGCCGGGAATGCTGCGTGTCGGTGTTTATGGAGCATTTCCAACGCAGGGCGACGGTGTTTACGTCAATCTGAAATTCCGCGTGATCGGCAACAATGGTTCGAGTTCGCCGCTCACGATCAGCGGATTCAGATTTAACCGCGGCACCGATGAAGTGACCTCGATCCATGGGCGTATCACGGTAGGTGCAGCAGCAGCGGATGCAACCTTGCAAGGGCGTGTTTTGACTATGGGCGGACGTGGTGTGACAGGTGCTCGGGTCCACGTTACCAGTTCGACCGGAGTGGTGAGAAGTGCGTTCACCACCCGTTATGGGCAGTTCAGCGTCAGCGGCCTTGCGATCGGCGAGACCTACATGGTGACCGTCCAATCACGTAGGTTTGTTTTCACTCCGCGCTCTGTCCCGATTAACGACAGCGTTACAAATGTGGATTTCGTTGCCGAGCAGTAGTGGCGATCTTTTGGTGTGGGGAGAGATCCTCACCCGTTTTCTTCGGTTTGTCGGTTGAATTATATGTTTGGATCGATCCGTTCCACGTTCGAGCAGGTTTTGCATCACGCTTTAAGTGTTGGCTTGCAAAGATGTTTACTGGTCGCAGCGATCTTGGCCGGTTCGGTGTTAACGCCGGGACAGGCCCGGCGTGAGTCCGCGGTGACATCACCGGTACATATTACGGCGCCTACATTAATTAGCCCGGCACCGGCGACCATCGTCGTCCCGATCACCGTCAGCGATATCACCGGCGATGGCATCATCGCCTTTCAGTTTCATCTCCTCTATGACCCGGCCATTATAAACCCGACCGGCCCAAATTTTGGCTGTTCGACGGCCGGGACGATCTCAGGCACGGCCGGTATGTCGGCGACCTGTAACGTCGCACCCGGCGATGCGGGACGGCTACAAGTCGCGGTTTCGGGTGCAAATGCTATCACGGGGTCGGGTACTGTCTTTAAGCTGACTTTTGTCACGCATCCAAGCGCCCAATTTAACACCTTTTCGCTACTGACGTTTCAAAATGTGTTTTTCTACAATCTTGGCGGCGAGTTCGCCAATGTACCCCATAACGGCAGGATAACGCTGATCGGGCCAACTGCGGCCGAAGTAAGCGTCTCCGGGCGAATACTGAACCCAGAGGGGCGTGGTGTAACCAACGCAACCGTAACCGTCAGTGGAGGCTCTCTCGCGGCTCCTCGCGTAGTCTCTACCGGGCGTTCGGGCGGCTATAGCTTTGCAGGGCTAACTGCCGGTGAGACTTACGTTATTACAGCTGTTGCACGTCGGTATGCGTTTGCATCACCTACGCGAGTTGTAACGATGTTCGACAATCTTACAGATGTGGATTTTGTGGCAGAGACACCTTAGGCGGGACGCGGGGATCTAGGGTAGGTGCCGAGCGGGATGCGGCCGCAAAGGCTCTGAAACAAGGTTGACGACGAGGTGAGATTCATATCCTCGCTTTGGATCGCGCTGGCGGCGCCTGATAACAAGTGCGGGGATAGACAGTCGCTGTAACGGGGTTGACACGGCGTAATTTAAGGATATACTCCATTCGGACATCCAGCCTCCCGGCTGGCGGTCCAAACTGGAGCGAGGCCGTTTGCGGTGTGGGAGACGTAAGCGGGTCACCTCGCTCCTCTACATTTTCTAGGGAGACATGGATATTGGCGATGAACTTCAACGCGGGCTTATTACGCTCCCCGAAATTGATCTCGACAATTTTTGAGACGGTTGCACTCATCGAAACCGTGCCTATCGTAGTTTGAGCCGATGCGACTGCCGCTAAAGCGATCGGAAACATCGCCGCACTTACAAAGTTTTTATTGAGTATTTCATTATTCTGCTAGATCTGAAAAAAATGTAATGTGCCGCCATTTAGCGAGATGACGGCACATATCGTTTCAGGTGCGCCTGGGTAAAGCACCCGAAAGTTTTATCTATTACGGTGCGGTGACCGTGAACGTAACTGCGACGGTCGTCGAACCGTTCTCATAAAACTGCGGTTTGACGGCAAACATCGCCGGGACGGTCCGTCCGAAAGCATTGTTGCGGGGAACTGCGTTCATGATGAAGGCACCATTTAAGGCCGTTGTCGAGCTAGCAAACGCGCTCAGGTTTGAACGTGTTGCGGTAAATTCGTAACGTCCGTCGGTCGCGTTGACCGAACCGTTAGCAACCAGTGTCGGATCTCCGGAGGTCGCGTTCGTATCGGCACCTGGGCTGTTAACTCCGACGCCTGTGCGTGAAATTGCACCGAGGCCAAAACCTACGTCGGCGGCTCCGATCTTGTTGGCGGTCGAGCCGGTGCTGCTGACGGTTGCGACCATCGACATCACATATGCGGCGTTGCTGCGGAGTTTGAGCGGCACGTTTGCCGTTACAAAGCTGCTGGTGTTGGTGGGGCCGAGTTCGCCAAGATCGACAACGACTGCCAAGAGGCTGTTGGCAGTGCCGTCGGTCGTGCCGCCGCCGCCGGTATTACCCGCCAGCGTGACAGCTCCCCCCGAATTGATCTCGACAAATTTCGAGACGGTTCCGCTCATCGAGACCGTACCGGTCGTCGTCTGAGCGTTAGCTGCCACCACAAATATGGCGGTCAGAAAAGCCGCCGCAGCGGTTAGTTTTATTAGTCTTAACATTGTTTTTCTTTTATCTCCTTTCGACATTTGAATTTATATTCAAAAAGAATGATGTGACTTACAGATTAATGGCTGCCGGAGAATGCACTGCGCGCATCGCCGGACGTTAACACTAACGTGTGATTGTGCTTGACCCAATGTATGGGCCTCAAGGCAACCTCTTGAATAACCGCGTGCTTCCCCTGTAAGAGCAGGCCGAGCCTAGATCCCGCTACATATCAACATGCGACTTCTGCAAAAACTATGCTCGGAAACGCCCATAAGAATTATCGTATCTGTCGATGCCAAACTCTTTCCCGTAATTAGTATGGGGAGGCCTTTATCGGATTCGGATGGCCCTTGACCCTCTATAGCAAAGATGACGCTGGAGAAATAGTAGTAGGGTCATTTGTTTCGGGTGAATAAATGCAGTACAAAGGTTGCAGAAGAGCTGAAGCTCATTAATATCAAACTTCCACAATGTCTCTCACTAGAGCCACCCCAATTTCCGTGTTGATCGTTGAACCGTTGACTATGGTCGGGGAGGGCTTAGGTGGCTTTATTGAGTGTTTAGGCGAGAGTCGAACGCTGTTGCCGCACAGGTTTCAACCGTCGATGATGCTATTGAAGAGGTCAAAACATTTCGGTAATTCTCCTTTGCGTCTGCACAGAAAACGACCCGAGTGAAGTCAATATCAAAGGCTTTGGGAGGTTGATCGGCACGGCCCACATATTCCTGTGTTTGCAATGACTCAGTCCGCAGATGCAGACTGGACACAGAACGTAATGAAGGCGGGTGCGAGCGCGATTTTGCAAACCGACCCGGGCGGAGTGTTATGTGCCGCTATGCACAGAAGATGCCTTTTTAAGGATCCCAAAAAATAAATTTGAGTCTCAGAAAAGTTTGGACGAATTTATTAAATTTGACATTATAATAATTGTATTGCGTGTAGCGAGTCGGTTGTTATTGGTAGAAATGGATCGTCTGTTAATGTTGATAGAATATAGCAGCGTTTCCGAAAGGGCTCTCTGATAATTTCGTAATCTTCCAATGAGAAAATTTGAGAGGTGAAAACAACGATGGACAAAAAGGCGGAAAAAAAGCAAAAAAAGGTAGAAGAAAAAAAGGCAAAGAAAAAGCAAAAGAAAAATGCGTTAATTGTCTGTCAGGATCGCAGCGAGTTCTGGACGACCCAAAAGCAGTTTTGGCAGTGGATGAGGGAAGGGGTAATTGTAAAGACAAGCGACGGCCCCTTGGCCGGTCACTTTGTTCGTGAAGATGAAGAAAAGATGGTAATTCTCGCCAATACGGTTCTAAATCTTTCATGTCCCAACCATCTTCGCGAAGCTCTTGCACAAAGACGGATGGTTAACAATCGTTAAAAGCATGCAAATCCAACTCAATTTACCGAGTGTAAAGGCTAGAGTAGCCGTGTTGGTCGTGATGGCCGCGCTCCTTGGGCTTCTAACGAAAAAAGTCGTCGATAAGTTTATAATCTTCGGGCTTTCTGATTATAGAATTCTGGTAGATACCTCTCTACTCGCTCCCGCGGTCGATTATCTTCCTGACTCTCCCCGGTTGCTTGCCCGGCTGGCGGAATCGGAATTAAAGGAAACTGAACCCGATCTTGAAAGCGCGGAGCGGCACGCTCTCCAGGCTATTCACGGGTCGCCCAATGATCACAATTTCAGGTTGTTGCTTGGCCAGATCAGAGAGGCCCGTGGAGATCTGGCGGGAGCCGAAGAGGCATTAAACGACGCGCTGAAGCTCGCTCCTAACGATCATGTATCTCATTATCGAATGGCTAATTTGATGATCAGGGAAGGAAAAACTGAAGCGGCAATCGACCATTTTCGTTTTGCCATAAATTTCAATCCGGCAGTTCTTCCGCTTACGCTGGATCTGGTCTGGCAGGTTTCGGGGCAGAGCATTCCACTTTTAGCCCGGATCGTTGACGGCAATCCAAAGGCGCAGTTAAAATTAGCACTCTTTTTAGCAAATAGGTCGCGGACAAATGAAGCGGTCGATACTTTTTTAAGGGCTGATCGAGAAGCCATCATTTCGTCTCCTGATACCTCTCCTTTTCTCGATGCTCTGATCAGTAAAGGGTTTCCAAAATTGGCGTGGGATGTGTGGCTGCGAGCAAAGAACCCCGAGAACAAAAATACAGATCAACCATGGATCTGGAATGGTGATTTTGAAACCGAGCCTTCTCCCGGCCTCAAACAGTTCGAGTGGCAAATCGACAAAAGCGAATATGCCAAGATCGTTATTGACAATAGGGTTGGACACTCGGGCACACACTCACTATCGATCGATTTCCTAGGCCGCGATACGACCAAACTTGATAACGAGATCAGGCACTTGATCGTTCTTCGGCCCGGTAGGGCCTATCAACTTGATTTCTTTGTCAAGACCGAAAACTTTCACACCCCGATCGAAGGCCCGGGCGTGGTCGTAGCCAGTGTACCAGCCGATAGTCTAGGAAAATGGGTTGCACGATCAAAACCGATTTCATCCGAAAATACCGATTGGCAGCAAATGTCATTTAGTTTTACAACTCCGCGAGATGTCCGCGATTGGGTTCCTCTCTTTATTTCGATTAAGCGTCAGCCGCTCTACGACTATGACGAGCCCACAAGGGGAAGGATAAGATTTGATGATTTTACGCTGCGCGAGGTAAATGGCAAATGAAAGCATTACGACTCGACAAATTTATTGCCGGTGGATTGCTTTTAGCCGTGGCTTTTACGGCTCTGACTCACGGAGCGGTAGCGCCGTGGTCAATCGCGATCTTTGAATTGCTGATCATTCTACTCGTGGTTGTGTGGCTGATAAAGAGCTTGGTAGAGAAGCGGTTTGATTTAAAGATCCCCGCAACCTTGTGGCCGTTAGCGGCATTTTTTGTATACGGATTAATACAAAGTATCTCTATCAAAAACGGCGCTGGTCAAATATCCAGTCTTTCGTTTGATCCGGAAGCAACACGAAACACTGTATTTGTGCTCTTTTTCCTCATAGTCTCGTACCTTATTGCCGCTAATTTCTTTGCTTCCGAGAAGCGGTTGCAAGTGCTGGTAAAATTCATGATGACCTTCGGGTTCGCCTTATCCGTACTTGGTCTGATCCAGTTTTTTACGAAGGAAAGCATTTTCTTTTGGTCAAGACCGGAATGGGCCAAAGCTACTTTTCTGAATGGCCCATTTGTCAATTACAATCATTTTGCGGGTTATTTGGAACTAATTATTCCGCTGCCTATCGCGCTTGTTCTGACCGGAGCCGTAAGGCAAACGCGCATGCTTTACGGATTTGCGGCTGTCGTCATGGTGATTGCCGTAGTATTTTCGGGATCCAGGGGAGGGATGATCAGCCTGACGGTTGCACTTTTATTTATAGCGGTAGCCGGGCTTAACTATACACGTGTTAAAAGGTCATCGACAGAGGATGATCCAGTCAGCAATGCTCGTCAAAGCTTTTTTAGTTGGAGCTTATTTCGTAACTTAGCCTCAGTCGTCATCATAATCGGGGCAATTATTGGCGGGGTAATATGGCTTGGATCGGACCCCGTTATAGATCGTCTCTCAAATAATGATCTGGTGAGCGCGGATGAAAATGCGCAGACTTTCGAAGATGCTCGGGGATGGATCTGGAAAAACTCTCTTACTGTCTTTCGTGCCAATACAGTTTTTGGTACGGGAATGGGGACATTTGAAACTGCTTTTCCTCAATACAGCGAGGGTTATCCGGCAGCGCCGGACGGTAAATTGCTTTTGTTTGCCCAATCACACAATGATTATTTGCAGCTTTTGGCCGATACCGGATTAATTGGTGCAAGTTTGGCTTTTTGGTTTATCGTAACCGTGGGATTTGCAATAAAACGGGGCATGGATCTTAAGGACCCATTTCGCGCGGGGCTTGCTATTGGCTGCGGCGGGGCCATTCTATCCCTGCTAATTCACAGCGTTTTCGATTTCAACTTACAACTCCCATCAACGTCCCTTCTTTTTCTAATATTGGCAGCTATTTCTACAAATCTAACTGCAATCAAGGTGATCAAACCAAAATCGTAGTAACGATTTGTTCAAACTTAGATCGATACCAAGAGCGAGTCTCGAAAACCAGTTTTTGACCGAGGAACTAATTTTAGTTCTCAAATTACGGTCGACGATGTGTTACCGGTCTCAAACTCGTCGTGTATCGCCTTACAGTTTGGCATTATCGAACTGTTGGACCGACACTAATTCCAGTTGCGCTGATGTTAGTTTCGTGGTAACTTATGAGACTTACGTGAATCCACTATTTGGAGAATCAGATCATGGTGCTTGAGAATCAAACCATGGTGATATGGTAAACGTGATTTTAGGGGGTCGCTACGGAGAACTAGCCGCAAAAACGCATGCTCTTCCACTCCGATCTGAAAAGTTTTTTTGAGTTTGATGCATCTGCAAAAAGCTCGGGGCGGCGGTTACAGCCGCTATCCGGGTGCTTGCTCATCGTTTAGAAACTGAATGTTTCAAAACAATGCGACCGCACACTAATAGTTAGGCAAATGGCTACCGTAAATAGCCGGGATCTATGCAGGAGAGGGCTAAATTCAACGATCTGGAAGATGTGCGACCCGGTACGGGGCTCCGTAGCGGGGCAGCGGATCACGTCAATGAAGCAGAGGCAATGCAGCTCCTGGCTTTGATACATACCAGAGTGGAGCAGGCTTTATATGAACTGATGCTTCTTGAAACCAGAAAGGCCGGAACAAAGATCGGAGCATTTAGTGTCCGCCACCTGATGATCTATTCGGAAATTCGTAACGACGGTAAAGTCCGGCGTGCACGGGCGGGGCTTTTAGAAAAGATGAGTATCGAGCGTCAAAACGTATTGTGGGGGGCCGAGGGACAGGCAGTTATCTATAACGTCTTTAGCCCCGTCGAAGTTCTTGCCCGGCGTCAGGCCGCTGGCTTGCGTACTTTTGCTAAGGAATTATTTAATAGCCGGTTACAAATGCTGGCTTCCGGGCAGTTGACCGAGCGGCTGATCGAAAAGAATAACTTAAGCCCCAGAGAAACTCAGGTCGCTCTCAAATGTGCCGAGGGATTAACAAACGCCGAAATTGGCAAAAAACTGTTTATCCAGGAAGAAACGGTCAAATTTCATTTACGAAATATTTTTATAAAGCTCGGGGTGAAACGCCGGACAGAGTTGATGGCACTTTTATTCCAAGAGGAACGCTCGGGTGGATTGATTTGCTAGAAACGATGAGTTTGACCAAAGGGTGGCCGGTTTCCTGTTTCAAGGACACCGCCGTAACCGCTTGCACTTGGGGGTTAACATTTTCGTCTATCGGCGGCAAAGCCGCAGGATGATTTTTTTGGAGGATCATATACAAATCGCTAGATAGGATTTCCTGTTTAGGACACACAACTCTCGCCCGCCTCGCGTATGAGGTTTCCCTTCGGGGCTTTTCCGCTGATTCATTGATCTGAATTGGCGAAAGTGGATAATCTTGCCCAAAATTATTATATAATAGACCCTTCTGAGATCAGGAGTACGAAAATGAGAAAAAAAAACGTCGGCAATCACCGCTGTAGAAATCGGCCTCTGGCAGTCGTCCTAATGTTTATTTTGCTGGGCATAGCCACCGCCTCGGCTCAGGATGACAAGATTAAGAAACAATATCAGCCGCCGCCAAAACCGACATCAAACGAAACGGCGCCGCCGTCAACGGTGGTTGTATCTCCGGACGAGGATTATCTCATCGGTGCAAGCGATATAATTGAAGTCAAGATCGAAGATGCTCCCGAGCTGTCGGGCACCTTTCGGCTAAATTCGAAGGGAATGTTTGTCTTACCCGGATTTGGAGAAATATCTGCGAAAAAGAAGACAACCGAAGAAGTAGCCAAAGGAATTGGGGATAAATTGCGCGGCGGTTACCTGATGAAGCCGATCGTGTCCGTTACGGTTAAGCAGAGCAACAGCCGGGCATTCTTTATCCAGGGAGCGGTGCGGCGCCCGGGAATTTACCAGATCGAGGGGCATCCATCGCTGATAAAACTTATCACTGTCGCGGGCGGTTTAGCCGACAACTATGGAACAACGGCATATATTATTCGCGAAAAAAAGAAGGATGGATCTGAGCCCGCAAGTGAGGGCAATGAAAGCGGGGTTATCAAAACAGAGGAGAATCCAGCCGACGCAAATACACCAAAACAGATCAAAACCTCTGCCGTCGCAGAGACAGATAAAGAAACAGACGGCACCATAGACGGTGAAGAAAAATACGAATTAATAAAGGCAAATATTAACAACTTGCTGAAGGGGAATTTTGAACAAAATGTAGTTATCGAATCGGGCGACATTGTTCATATTCCACAAGGGGACATCTTTTTTGTCGCGGGCGAGGTTAAGGCACCGGGGTCATTTCAGCTAAAGGAAGGCACGACGCTCCGTCAGGCAATATCGCTGGCACAAGGAACAAATTTTGAGAGTGATTTGGGCAAAAGTGTGATCTATAGAGATAATCCCCAAACCGGCAAGCGCGACGAAATCAAGATAGACGTCGGTGCCATCATGTCGGGCAAAAAAGAAGACCTTGAAATATTCCCAAATGACATTGTCATCGTGCCAAACAGTAAGACGAAAACCGTAACTAAAAGTTTACTCAAAATCATCAGCGGCGGTCTGCCACGTCTGCTCGGATTTTATTAGAAGTAATTGGGTTTCACCACAAAGCCACAGATAGCACTGCGTCATAACCAAACGGAACTGCTTGCTAAGCAAAGAATGTGTTCTTAGTGTCTCTGTGGTGGCCTGCTTAACTCTCGGATGTAACAATGGAAAACGATAGATCTGCACTCAGAAAATATTCACCGGACGATCAACTAATGCGAGTGGGCGAGGTTGAACAAACCACCCCATCTCAAAATTATGACCCCATATATGGCAGTTATGCAGAAGATGGGGACAAAATAGATGTGCGGGAATACTGGCGGCAGATCAGAAAACACAAATGGCTTGTCCTGTCCTTGGTTACCATCGTAACGACACTTGTCGCTATTCAGGCGTTTCGCACAAAACCCTGGTATACGGCTTACACCACCATCGAAATAGGTAAAGACAGTCCAACCATCTTAAAGTCCGCGGGACTCACATTGAGTGACGAAGATTCGCAATATTTGGTGAATGTAAATACAAAAAAGCTTGCTCTCGACAACCCGGAACTGTTTGAGAAAGTCGTTCTTGATCAAAAACTCGATCAAAACCCCAAAATTACTGAAATAGTTAAGAAAAAGCCGTTATTCCCATTCCTAGGTTCCTCTTCGGATACCGCCGACCAATCAACCGAAGAAACCGCGAAGATTGCTCCATATGTTGAGCACATGGTGAAAAATGTAGACGTTGAACAGATCAAGAATACGAGGGCTCTTAAAATTTCCTACACCGACGAAGACCCAAAGCTCGCCGCCGATGTAACCAACAGTATTGCCCGGGTCTTTATGCAGACCAGCTTTGACAGTCAAACCGAGAAATTTACGAATTCGGCTAATTGGCTTGATACCACAACCCGCGAACTCAAATCGAAGGTCCAGATCGCCGAACAGGTGCTTGCGGATTACACGCGTGATAATCAGATCTATTCAACGGCGTTAGGCGATAGTAAAACGTCAACAAAAACGACAACGCTAACCACATCGCAGCTAACCCAATTGCACGATCAATTTATCCGCACGCAAACGGACCGGATGCTAAAGAAATCGCTTTATGAGCAGGTCCAGGCCGGACGCGTTGCCGAGCTTCCCGAGGCGTTTTCGGATCCGAAAATTACTAGGTATCAACAGCAGTTGGCGGAACTCCAGGGCCAGGCCGCGGAACTAAAGGTGCGGTTCGGCCCATCAAATCCCAAGGTGGTAGAAGTCCAAAATCAGATCGATGTCCTGACTTCGCAGATCAATAACAGCCGCAAAGCGTTAGAGGCAAAGCTAAAAGCAGATTACGAACGGACCGTCAAAGACGAGCAATCGCTTACCGTCGCACTTAATTCGGCCAAGGTGGCCGCCGCCAATGAAAATCAGGCGTCTATTCGATACAATATTCTTCAACAAGACGTAGAGACATCGAGGGCCCTGTACACTGATTTTCTTCAAAAGACCAATCAGGCAAAGGCCCAGGTTGCTGAACAAAATAACAACATCAAAGTAATCATGGCGGCACAGCTACCAAAAAACCCGGTGGGCCCGAAACGCACTTTGATCATCATGGTGGGATTTATTCTAAGTCTCGGGGCAGGTATCGGCTTAGCTCTCTTTATCGAATTTCTTGATGACTCTATCAAATCGCTTGATGATGTCGAGCGTTATGCTCAACTGCCTACTTTGGGGGTTATTCCAAACCTGACCAATGGTGCCAAGGGCCGTCTTAAAGGAAAGTTAAAATCAAAAGAGATCGATCTGGCGGAAAATGGCTCACATCTTGGGATCGAGATAAAGCACAACGAGGCCCAGGCAAAACTTTTGTCAGATCTTGATGGGCATTCAATTACCGGTGAGGCGTACCGGGCATTGCGGACCGCTCTGCTTTTATCTTCCGCCGGAAACCCGCCTAAAACGATCCTGGTAACCAGCGGTCAAGCTGGCGAAGGCAAGACAACAACCGCTGTTAATACCGCGATTTCGCTGGCACAGTTGGGAGCCAAAGTTGTGATCATCGATTGCGATCTGCGCCGGCCCTCGCTCGATAAACGTCTAAGTATAAGCCGTGCGGTCGGAGTTTCAAATTATCTTTCCAGCCATACCGAATTGGACGGCCTGATCCAGAAACTAGAGATCCCAAATCTTTCGTCGATCCCCGCGGGTCCAATACCGCCTAACCCGGCAGAACTGTTAAGCTCGGCGAAAATGAAGGAGATGATCGAGGAGCTAAGCAAACTATTTGATCATGTAATTATTGACTCGCCGCCGATCATAAGCGTTACCGATCCCATCATTCTTTCAACCCTGGTGGACGGCACAATAATGGTCATCCATGGCGGTAAAACCTCGCGTAGATTAGTCCAGCGAAGCCGTAACGAGCTTTCAAATGTTAGATCCAGGATATTTGGAGTAGTGCTTAATAACGTTGACGTTCGCAAGGATGGCTATGATTATTATTATTATCGATATTATAACTACAAGCCGAATGATGAGGAAAAAACTTAATAGGTTTATCCTCGAATAGAATGATCAGTAATTGAGTTAGTTTCCCAAAAAAAGAGATGTCGAACTCCGCTTACCCCGAAGGCCTAATTGCATGAAAGGGATCATTCATGCGGGCGGATCTGGAACGCGCCTTTATCCCGTGACCCGCGCAGTGAGCAAACAGCTCATGCCGGTGTACGACAAACAAATGAAGTACTACCCGCTCACCACGCAGATGCTGGCGGGGATACGCGATGTCATGTTGATCTCCACCCCGGAAGGCTTGCCGCAACCAGGCATGCGGAAACGCATCGCTGCGCGGCGGAATCGCTTGTTTGGCAGGTTGCAGGCAGAACTTGGTAAAGGCGCGTATCCGGGAACAAGCATCGGAAGTTTGAATCATTTGTATAGCACAAAACAGTAAATGGGCTAGACCACATGGTCATTTGCGGATGTTCTGATAGGTGAGAGCAACTAGAAATCAATCGATCATAATGATCAAAGACGAATTACAACAACTGATCTCTGAAAAAAAGGCATGGATCGGCGTGATCGGACTCGGCTACGTGGGCTTGCCGCTGATCGTCGAATTTAGCCTCAAAGGTTTTAACGCCATCGGCTTTGAGGTCGAT
>JBGTII010000187.1:0-5630 GCA_041745735.1 Pyrinomonadaceae bacterium
GATTCGTGGCTGCGCTCGCAATTTTACAAAAAGCACAACGGCGAAAAATCGTGTAAAGACAGCAAGATCGAGCGGCATTACAAAAAGTTCGGCCCTTGGCGCGGCCTTGCGATCTGGTGCGACATGACCGAAAAATGGATAGCGTAAACTTTCGGCGATGGTGCGACATCTAAACCTGAGTATTCAGCCGACCCCAATTCCTTTTTTTGTGAATAAAATTGTATTAAACTAATCGGCGTATTAGTGCGTAGGTAACCTTAATGATCGAAGCCGGAACATTTTTGCAGCAGCGTTATCGCATCGATAAAAAGATCGGCCAGGGCGGTATGGGAGCGGTGTATGTCGCGACCGACGAGCGTTTTGGCAGCACGGTCGCGATCAAAGAAACGCTTTGCATGGACGACAATTTTCGCAAAGCGATCGAGCGTGAGGCACGTCTGCTCAACAGCCTCAAACATTCGGCTTTGCCCCGTGTCAGCGATCATTTCGAAGAGGCCGATGGCCTGTTTTTGGTGATGGAGTATATCCCCGGAGACGATATCTGCTGCGTCCTCGACAACACCGGCGAACGCATGTCGCCAGAGAAGATGCTCAAGTGGGCAGATCAGTTATTGGACGCTCTGGACTATCTCCACAATCAGGAGAGCCCGATCATCCATCGAGACATAAAGCCGCAGAATATTAAGGTCACGCCGAAAGGAGATGCCATATTGCTGGATTTCGGCCTTGCGAAGGGTAACCCGACCGATGCCGACCACGCTACGGCAGCAAAAAGTATCTTTGGCTACTCACGAAATTACGCCTCTCTCGAGCAAATACAGGGCACCGGGACGGATCCGCGCAGCGACCTTTATTCGCTTGCAGCGACCTTTTACCATCTGCTTACGAATAAAGCGCCTGAAGACGCTCTGACGCGTGCGATGGCAGTGTTAAGTCAAAAAGAAGACCCGCTCGTCCCGGCAAATGTTCATAATCCGGCGGTGCCCCGCGGCATTGCGGGTGTGTTGCAAAAAGCTATGTCGCTCAACGCGGACGAGCGTCCGGCGACGGCAAGCGATATGCGGCAGATGTTGCGCGAGAGTGAAAATTACGCTTATTTGGCAGATCCGGCAACGGTCGCGATCTCGGCTGAAAAGACCGCGGCGTTTGCAAAGGGAACTAATGTTGGGGCGGGAGCCACACAGGCGGGTGCGGTAAATAGTGCGGATGCTAAAACCGAGATCCTGCCGGCCAATCTATCGCAACTGACATCGGTAAAGACCGGTGAAAAAGGTGCGAAACAGACGAACGTAGCTGCTCATCTGACATCGGCACCGCCGAAGCGTAGATTTGGTTTTGCGGCAGGTGCGTTAGGAATGCTGCTGGTCGGAGCCGCGGTCGCGAGCGGGCTGTATATATTTAGGCCTTCGGTTTTTGGTGTCACCACGGCCGATGCGGACACGATGGCAGACGTGCCGGTGGTCGTGGATACCACTGCGGTCGCGAACGCACATGCTAATACACATTCGGCGCCGGTGTCGGCTGCTTCTTCTGTTTCTTCGCCTAAGGCCGAGTCACGTCAACCCGAGACCAGTGCTAAGTCGGGTGAGACTGCCAAAAGCGAAAAACCTGACGACGATACCGTTACTATCGTCGACGAGGACGGCACGACGGTTCAGTATCCGGCTCCGGGCAAGACCGGGAACATCGTCGTTACAGAAAAAAACGCGGACGGCACGACCAAGACGAGCGTGATTAAGAGCAGCCAATTGCCGCCAAATATGCGGCGTCCTCCTATGCATGGCTGGCCGCTGCCTCCGGGATTTGACCCGCGAAACATGACGCCGGAACAGCGTAGGCGATATAAGGCTTACATTCAGCGAAACGGCCGTCCCCCGACGCCCGCGCAGTCGCCGCGGCCACAGCCCTAAATTAAATAGAAAACGATATTAGGCGGAAACTACGCCCTCGAGCGGGAAAAACCGGTCGATGAACTCGAGGTGCAGTCTCGTGATGCCGTCGGGGCCCACGCGTGAACTGCGGACGACGGAGAGTATCTGGACCGAAAACCGCTCGCTCGTGACGCGTACGAATGTGCCCGGCGTTGCGTCCAATGTTGTAAAGACTGCGGCCCCGCCGAGGCTGATGTTTTCAGTGACGGTCGATTCAGAAAACAGGACGTTGCCGGCTTCATCGACCTTTTCAAGCTTTAGAGCCTCGGGGATAAAGTACCGTGTTTGTTTGCGCAGGTCTTTTGGCAGATCGCTGTCGTCGGCCATCAGGTTGGCTTCGGTCAAGCTCCAGAATCCGCGTCCATCGTCCGCACGATGGGTTACGTCGTAGAGACGCGATGGATGCTCAAGATAGCCTTCGGGAGGCTTTTTGCCGGTAAACGCAAGACCTATCGAATATTCCTGTTCGTTAATGCTGCGGCCCACGGAGATACAGCGGCGGACAACACCCCAGACTTTATATTGCGGCTCACCGTAATCAAACGACCTGAGCTGACGCGGGATCGGTGCCGTCAGCAGCACGAGACGGCCGCGTTTGATCGGGCGTTTTAGCACAAATCCGGCGCCGAATGCAGAGATATCATTTAGCCGGGTGACCTCATACCAACTGAGATCACTGTCGAGTTTGACCTCAACGCGAACGGGCAGAGGCAGCGCAATTCTTTGTATGCGCCGGTTCTCTTTTTCAACGACGGGTTTTGGCGCAGCACGGTCGATCGCACGGGTTGGTTGTGTTTCGGTGGTCAGCATTTCAAATCAAATAAAGTGTCGGAAAATCGGGTGAAGCAGGGAGTTTCGCGAGTTGCGAAACAGGCTCTTTGCCTGTAAAATATATAAACAGTTAAGACAGGTTTGTTTCCAGAATTACGCAGACATCACACCCCTATTTCATGCCGGAAAACACAGCCTCTTAAATAAGGTTTTTACACACAATGGATTCAATAGAACGCAGTCAGATCAATATCGAAGACGAGATGCGGCGGTCGTATCTCGACTATGCCATGTCCGTCATCATCGGCCGGGCTTTGCCGGATGTCCGCGACGGGCTCAAACCGGTTCACCGCCGTATTTTGTTCGGTATGTACGAGCAGGGAAATGTCGCCGGCAAGGCGTATCGTAAATCGGCACGTGCCGTCGGCGATGTGATGGGTAAATATCACCCGCACGGCGATTCGGCGATCTATGATTCGATCGTGCGAATGGCGCAGGATTTTTCGATGCGTTATCCGCTGGTTGACGGGCAAGGAAACTTTGGTTCGATCGACGGCGACAATGCCGCTGCGATGCGTTATACCGAGGTCCGGCTGGCAAAGATCGCCAACGAGATACTCGACGACATCAACAAAGAGACGGTCGATTTCCAGCCAAACTACGACGAATCGCTGTCCGAGCCAAAAGTGCTGCCGACACGCGTTCCGCTGCTGCTGGTAAATGGTTCCGAGGGCATTGCCGTCGGCATGGCGACGAAGATCCCGCCGCATAACCTGACCGAGGTCCTCGACGCGACGATCGCTCTTATCAAAGACCCTGAGATATCGTTTGACGAACTGATCAAACACGTTCCCGGCCCCGACTTTCCGACCGCCGGGTTTATCTACGGCCGCGAAGGCATCGTCAGCGCTTACAAAACCGGCCGCGGCATCATCCAGATGCGGGCTAAGGCCGTGGTCGATGAGATCGGACGCGGCGACCGTGTTCGCAACGCCGTGGTCATCACCGAGATCCCGTATCAGGTCAATAAGGCGCGTCTGATTGAAAAGATCGCCGAGCTTGTGCACGAAAAACGTCTCGACGGCATCTCTGAGATCCGCGACGAATCGAGCCGCGAGGGTATGCGTGTCGTCATCGAGCTCAAACGTGACGCCATCCCGCAGGTGATCCTCAACAAACTTTACAAGCTGACGCCGATGCAATCGTCGTTTGGCATTATCAACATCGCGATCGTTGACGGCCAGCCAAAAGTGCTGACGCTCAAGCAGATGCTCGAAGCATTTGTCGAGTTTCGCCGCGAGGTGGTTCGCCGCAGGACGGAGTTTGACCTGCGTAAGGCTCAGGCACGTGCCCATATCTTAGAGGGCTTGAACAAAGCCATCGACGCGCTCGATTACATCATCCCGACGATCCGCAATTCGCGGTCTGTGGATGAAGCTAAACAGTGGCTGACGGCAAATCTCAAGACCGCGTCGGAGATCTCCGCTTGGCGCGGCGTGACGGGCGAAAAGTCTAAGGACGTGTTTCTTAAAGAACTCACCAAGGTCCTTGGCAGTCTCGAGTTTTCCGAGATCCAGGCACAGGCGATCCTCGATCTGCAGCTGCGTCGTCTGTCGGCACTTGAGCGGCAAAAGATCCTCGACGAATACGCCGAGATCATCAAATACATCGCCGAGCTTGAAAACATCCTCGCGAACGAAAGCGTCCTGCGTCAGGTCATCACCGACGAGTTGGTCGAGATCCGTCGTGTGTACGGCGACGTTCGCCGCACGATCATCGTCGATGCCGATGCCGAGTTTAACATCGAGGACCTCATTGCCGACGAAGAGGTCGCCATCACCGTCACTAAGGCCGGCTACATCAAACGCACGCCGGTCTCGACCTATTCGCGGCAGGGACGCGGCGGCAAGGGCCGTCTCGGTGCCACCGCCAAGAACGAGGACTTTGTCGAGCATCTGTTTACGGCATCGACGCACGACGCTCTGATGATCTTTACGGACGACGGCCAGGTCTTTAAGATGAAGGTCCACGAGATACCTGAGGCCGCCGCAGCCGCTCGCGGCAAAGCCGTGGTCAACATGGTCCAGCTATCCAGCGAGCGTAAGCTGGTGGCGACAATGGCCGTGCGTGATTTTAGCGAAGAGGTCTATCTCACGATGGTCACTAAGCTCGGCGTCATCAAAAAGACGCTGCTCAGCGAGTATCAAAACATCCGTGCCAACGGCATCAACGCCATCAACATCGACGAGGGCGACGAGCTGCTCGAGGTGATCCGCACCGACGGCAAGTGTCAGATCTTTGTCGCGACGCACGACGGCATGGCGGTCCGCTTTCAGGAAACGGACGTTCGCCCGATGGGGCGTGCCGCACGCGGCGTTCGCGGCGTCAATCTGCGGGGCGGTGATTATGTCGTCTCGGTGTGTGCCGTGTCACAGGAGGGAACTGAAAAGATCCTCTCGGTCTCGGAGAATGGCTTTGGCAAACAGACCACGGTCAACAGCTATCGCCTGACAAAACGCGGCGGCGTCGGCGTCATCAATATGAAGACCACCGACAAAACCGGCAAGGTCGTCGCATCGTTCCCCATCGAAGAGGACAGCGAGATCATGCTCATCACCCAACAGGCAAAACTCATCCGCCTCGGCGTCGACCGCATCCGCGAAACCGGCCGCAGCGCCCAAGGCGTCACTCTAATCAAAACCGGCGACGACGACCTGGTAACATCCGCCTCCCTATTAGCGGCTGTCGAGGACGAGGACGAATAGAAAGTAAGTTAGGTTAATAAAGAAAAAGAGGCTGTCTGAAAAGGCGGTCTTTTTTTTGGCGCAAAAAGGGGTGAGAGGCTTTAAAATGTATGAATGAGGAAGAAAGGGAAAGTTGTATTTAAGAGGTATGAGCAGAATCAGCCGCTGTTGCTGCCGCCGAGTT
>JBGTII010000188.1:0-12519 GCA_041745735.1 Pyrinomonadaceae bacterium
CCCCTTGTCCTTATTGATCTCGTTGTCGTAGGTTACAGCTATAATTTCGGCTCGGATGTTCTCCAACTCCTGCTTATTTATCGGATCGGACGCCAGACCGTCACGCTGTGCTTGACTGGCAAAGGCTAGAAGCTCTCTCAGGTTGTCGATCTGAGCCTTTCTCATTTCGGGGTCTTCGGCGAGCTTTCTTATGACAATCGGATTGGTCTTTGCTACATCCTTCAGCAACATCTCAATTTCGGCCTTGCTTATGCTGCTAAAGTCGCCCGCTTTTGGTTGGCCGCCAACGCGCGCTGCACCAATCGCAGCTAAACAGAAAAGCCCGATAAGAATTGAGATTTTACGTTTCATAAAACTAATTTCTCAAAATGCTCGCTTCATCCACGTCGATCGACTGCTTATTACGGAAGAACGAGATGATAATTCCCAAGCCCACAGCGGCTTCGGCGGCGGCCACCGACATTACCATAAATACAAATAGCTGCCCGGTCGTGTCGCCGTAGTAACGCGAGAACGCGACAAAGGTCAGGTTGACCGCGTTGAGCATCAGCTCAATACACATGAACATCCCCAGAGCGTTGCGTTTGAAAATAACACCGACCGCTCCGATCGTGAATAATATTCCTGATAACGCGAGATAACTCGCTAAGCTAGGTTCCATTTTCTAAAGATTAAGGTTCAAAGTTATTGCTCGTCGTTCCTCAGATCCGATTCCCGTTCGACGACAACCTCAAGCTGCGGTTGTGCGAGACGCCTCGCCAACATGACCGATCCGATTATCGCCATCAGCAATAAAACTCCAACGATCTCGACCGGGAGCAGGTACTCCGTATACATAGCCTGGCCGATGGTTAATGTTTTGCCCGCACTCAGCGTCTGATCGGACGGCACGTTTGGTGCACGCATTACAGCGTAAAAGATAAAAAATGTCTGCGCGAGCAGCACGACACCGAGTCCGCCGCCAAGCGCGTAGAGATATTTCAGCCTGTTCGGGCCTGTATCGTCGTCCAGATTTAACAGCATTATCACAAAAACGACGAGGACCATTATCGCCCCTGCGTAGATCAATATCTGCACAGCCGCAATGAAAGGCGCGGCGAGCGTTATATAGATGCACGACAGTGAAATAAACACTCCGACCAACGAGATCGCGCTGTAGAGCGGATTTTTGTGATACACCATCGAGATCGCACACATGATGGCGAATCCGGCAAATAAGAAAAATAAGGCTGTTCCGACCATTTTATCTATTCAAAAAGAACACAACTATTATCGTCACGATCACATTTGCCAAGGCGACGGGCAGCAAAAACTTCCAGCCAAAATTCATCAACTGGTCAAACCTAAATCTGGGCAGCGTACCGCGGATCCAGATATACAAGAACAAAAAGAAACAGATCTTGCCTATAAACGCCACGTGGCTGACCAGAGCGTACGGTATCGAGCCGACCTCAAAAATGTGGCTCAGTCCCGGCACGTACCAGCCACCTAAAAACAGGACGACGCACATCATCGAGACTGTGAACATATTCACATACTCGGCCATGAAAAACAGTGCAAATTTCAGGGCGGAATATTCAGTGTGAAAACCGGCGACAAGTTCCGTTTCAGCTTCAGGCAGGTCAAACGGGACACGATTGGTCTCGGCAAAAGCCGATATCAAAAACACTATAAAGCCGATAAACTGCGGGATAATAAACCAACGAAACGTCGATTGTTGTTGGGCTAAAATAATGCCGTTCAGATCGAGCGTACCGGCAAGCAGCACAACCCCGATGACCGACGCTCCCATCGCGAGTTCGTATGAGATCATCTGCGCCGACGAGCGGAGCCCGCCCATCAACGCGTATTTACTATTTGACGACCATCCGGCGAGCATGATGCCATAAACACCGACGGACGTAATACCCAACACAAACAGCACGCCGACATCGATCCTTGCGATGGTCAGCGGCATATTTACCGCTTGTGGAGTGATCCAATTAACCGCATCAACAATGGACGCCCCGACAACCGGCACCCAACCAACTGCCCAAGTTATCCAAGGCCCGATAGTGCCCATGGGATCACTCAACCGTGGCCCAAACGGATATACGACGATCGGCAATATCGCACATGTCAGAGCGACCATCGGAGCGAGAAAATATATGAACTTTGTCGATTGGTCGGGAGTTATGTCTTCCTTGAAAATAAACTTGAGCAGATCGGCAAATGGCTGCAAGATTCCCCAAGGCCCGACACGATTTGGCCCGACGCGCCCCTGCATCCAGCCCAAAACTTTACGTTCCGCAAGCACCGTATAGGCAACGATCATCAGCACACCTTGAAACGCAAGCAGGATGCCGACGCTAATGACGATGAACGGAAATGCAGTTTTAAGAATTGATTCCATCAATATTGCCGTTGGCTTTAGCCAACGGATAGTTTAAGCATAACCACTTGGGCTTTAGCCCAAAAAGAGTTGGGCTAAAGCCCACTCAAATCTTGAGTCGCAACCGTTGCCTAAAGGCAACGGCAATTATCGCCCACCCGGATTTGTCCGATCCCCAACACCAACGACCGCTGCGTCTGCCAGATCCTCACGCGGCGTGCCGTCGAGGTTAAACTGGACGAGCGGTGCGACAAGCAGATTATCCGGCTTTGGATTGCCGTGTGCGAGCAGGTGAAACTGCCCGGTTTTGCTCGTCATCGTCGTCAGGCGGTGCAGCTTATGCCCGACCTTTGGAATTACCGTATTCTTCTCGGTCGCGGCCATTTCGTCCACCGCCTTCCTTAATCCGCTTGCATCGACATTACCGGATCTGATCTCGTGCTTTGCCTGAACCGGGTTCGACTCGTCTTTTAACGCCGGGTAACGCAACCCTTCATAGGCAGGCGTCGCATCGGCCAATGTACGAAATATTGCTGATGCTGATAGCTCCGGTGCGATCTCGACCCCCATTTCACGGGCGATGAGTGCTGTTATCATCCAGTCGGCTTTCGATTGGTGGATCGGGTCAATGCCCTTGCGGACACGCTGGACGTTTCCGGCGTTATTTGTAAATGTACCGTCAACCTCAGCAAAACTCGCGGCCGGAAATATGACATCGGCATGGTCACATGTCTCGGTCAGGAAAAGCTCCTGTACAACGACAAATTCTTTACCAGCCAAAACACTTGCATCCTGCAAGCTGCCGCCAACGAGCAAAGCTTTTGAATTGTTTACTACTTCATCGACTGACTTTCTGCCCGGCGTCATGTCATACGCACCGACTGAGTTGTTGTAACGGGCGAGCGGATGCAGCAAAACGCGGCGGCCGTCGGTTCCGAAATTACCAACGCTCGCAGCGATGACGCCTTGAGCCTCAGGCGAAAGATCATTGCCGATCATAAAGATAAGGTCGCCCTGTGTCTGCCCGATCGTAGCAGCTAACTCTTCGGTCTCGGACTTTTCGATTCCTAGTTTGCCGAGAATATCACTATCAAATTCACCCGCGAGCCCAAGAGCGAAAGCGTCTATCGAACCTGAATTAACGTGGATAAACTGCGTCGCCCGTCGCGAAAGGTTTATCGGGGTTTCACTGATACAGATAAATTTCGCACCGCCGTTACGCACCGCCTGGCGGATCTGTTTGGCCGTGTAGCTCTGCTCTTCCTCAGGTTCACCGCCGATGAGGACTATCGTTGAGGCGTATCTAATATTATGGTGCGTACATAGCGGGACGCTCAGATTGTCAAAGATAGGATCGACCGGCTGCGGATCAGAAACCGCGAGATTGTCAGTCTTGGCCGCGTCAATCGCAAATTTCTTTAATGTAAATATCGCTTCGTTGGTCAGTCTCGGGCTGGCGATGACGCCTACCGATTTACCGGCAGCCGTCAGTTTTTCAGCCGCAAATTTGATTGCCGCATCCCACGTCGACGGGATGAGCTTGCCGCCCTTTGAGTAGCGGATCATCGGCGTTTTGATACGGTCGGCGTGTCCGATAAATTCGTGTGCAAAGCGTGCCTTGACGTCCAGAAACTCACCGTTCAAACCATTAACATAACGATCGCGGGCAACGATGCGGTGCACCTTGCCGCCGCGTGAGCCGATCGATATCTGCATCCCGTCCGAACCATAAACATCCGTCGAGATCGTCTGATCGAGTTCCCACGGCCGCGTTTCGTGGCGATAAACACCGTCAAGCAGCGTCCCTGTCGGGCAAACCTCGATACAGTTGCCGCACTGCGAACAGTTTAGCCATCCGCCGTACGTACCGATAACCGTATTGACGCCGCGATTACCGGCTTCGATCGCGTCCTCGCCCATCCATTCGTCACAGACACGCGTGCAGCGTTTGCACAAAATACACCGCTGCGGATCGTTGGCGACGATCGGCGATAAATATTTTTCGGGCTCGGTGTTCTTTTTCTCGGTAAAACGCTCCTCAACATCGCCCCAGTCAAAGATGACCTCTTGCAGCTCGCATTCGCCGCCGCGGTCGCAAACAGGGCAATCGAGCGGGTGATTTGTCAGCAAAAATTCGCCCATCGCACGCTGTGCCTTTTCGACCTCTTCGGACTGCGTGGTGACGACCATGCCGTCGGTGCAAATGATCGTGCACGATGTCTGCAGCTTTGGCATCTTGTCAATGCGAACCAGGCACATGCGGCACGACGCTTGAATTTCGAGGTCCTGGTAATAGCAAAACGACGGTATCCCGTGGCCGTTCTCGCGGCACACATCGATCAGCCGCGAACCTTTGTCCACCTCAACTTCCTGCTCGTTAATGGTTACTTTTATCTGTTCTGACATTAAACTTTTCGCGAATATCGCGTCTCGGTCGCTATCTGGTCTTCACTATCAGGCTCAACGTTATAGGCCGTGATCACGATATTGTCATCGTCTATATGCTCTAATTCGGTCCGCCAGCCCCATCGCGGCGTATCAGGTCCGGTGAAATATGTCCCGAAAGCCGAAAATTTGTCCGCCCAGTCGCCCTCGGAAAACATGATTCCGGTGGACATATGAAAACTATCGACCCACGCCATCTGAAATTTGTTCGTCGCAATATCAAAGCCAAATATCGCAACACCCTCAAACGGCTTACCCTGCAAACTGCCCGCATACTCGTGAATCAAAAAACGGCCGTCGAGTATGGCCTTGATCGTGCCCGACATCGGCGATTCGTCGGCAACAACGTCCGGCTCAAACCACGTTTTCGTGGTCCCCGTCCATTCGCCGGCAAACTTTGCAAGATTTGCGTGAGGCCCGTTTTCTAAAGATTCTGCAAACTTCATTCTGCTGCTGTTTCAGCCGCAGGCACGCGTTTTGGTACCCGCTTTTTCACTGCTTTTTCTGCTGCCGGAGCCTTTTCTTTCGTAGTCGCAGTTACCGTTGGTTTCTTATACTTTGGCCGCGAGTTGCCAAAACTGCCTGCGGTTATTTTGCCGCGTCGTGTTCGTTTATCACCTTTACCCATATTGTTAATTTATACCTCTAAAACTTTCTTAGCTTCTTTGACGATCAATTTCCGGTCGTCGATAATTTTCCGCCCAGGACGCTGATTATGTAATCCTGGATCCGCGCGTTTGCGGCAAGTTTATTATGTTCTTCGCAAACCAGTTTCGACGGTTGACCAGTTAGAACCGACTCTGCACCGTTGCGAGTTACGCTCTCAAGCGAACGCTGCGTGACCACTCCGTCACCCGCCGACTGCATCAGTTTTTTTAATTCGTCATCGGTAACCCTGCTGCCATCAGCCCGAGTAAACCCTTTTGGCCGTACGAGCGTTTTCCAATTTTTGCCGTCCTGAAACAGCACGATGCCGTCAAGAGCGGTCTTGCAATCGGACCCGACCAAATAGATCGGAACACCCTCATTCTTTCCGTTCGAAGCCGCAAGAGCCTCATGCAGCCGTTTTGCCCGGTCTAGGGCGGCGGCAAAAAACGCGGTCGCGATCTTTTGTTCCGCCGGCGTAAACCGATCCTTAAAATCATCGTCCTCGATCGCGTTCCAGCCGTATTTTGACCACATCTTGGGGTCATACAGGTCGATCGATATCGGCTTTAGTTGCTCGTCAAAAGCGCGGAAAGTACCCGGGGCCGGCAACAATTGGTATGCCGACGGGATCGTAAAAACCGTAAATTTTGACGAATCCTGTATGAACGGCAGATCGATCCGTAAGCCCCCGATAGTATGCCCATTCAGCAATGATCCGAGCGAATTTATCGACCCTTCGTTGGGAGTACCAAGCAAGATCACCTTATCAAATAGCTTTGTTCCGGCCCACGTCGGCACCGCTTTACGGTCACCGGTCGGCAGCTCCGCGTCGCCGTACATCGCGGCGTACCGCGATATTATCCCGCCCATCGAATGGGCAACGATGTCGAATTTAAGATCGGGCCTTTTCAGCTTTCGCCTTAGTGCTTCGACATCACGCACCAATCGGCGCGCATTCTCAACATTATCAAGCCGCCAGTCGTATGCAAAAACGTATATCGCATCACGGTCACCTTTGTCTGACGGGTCTTTCCAACTCTCCTCGTGATAACCGGCCCGCATCTCCATTGCCCTGAGAAAGCCGCCGTACACGTCCGTTGCCGGAAATGGTCCGATCTTGACCTCACGAATAATATCGCCGTGAATCAGGTCGTCGTGCATCGTATCGATGCTTGTCGAGATCGGCAGCCTTAGATCCTCGGACTTTGGCTTAAAAGCCTTAAACCAAACTTTCTCGCCAGTCGTCTTGTGCTTTAGCTCCGAACCCGTCAGCCCCGGAATAAGGATGACCGGATTTCGGCCCTGTGCATACAGCGAGACGCTTAGAACGAACAAACAAATGCCTAGCCGTAAACTCGCCCAAAGAGCATTTCTGACCTCTCGTTTTGTCATTACACGTTCGGACTTACGCCGTTCGCCGATGTATTGTCAATGAGCCATTTCTTAAAATCGCCCGGAAACTGCTTGATCGCCGACTGTATCGGCCACGCGGCGGCATCGCCGAGTGCACAAAAACTCTTCCCTTCAATGTTGTCGCAAATATCGAGCAACAATTGGGCGTCTTCCGGTTTACCGCCGCCGGCAGCGACGCGGTCGAATATTTTTACAAGCCAGTCGGTGCCCTCACGACAAGGTGTACACCAACCGCACGATTCGTGTTTATAAAACTCTGTCAGATTCTTGGTCGATTCCATAATATCGACCGTTTCGTCCATGACCATCATCCCGCCGGTGCCGAGCATCGAGCCCGCGGCGACGAGGCCTTCGTAATCTAGCGTCACATTCTGGCCGAGGATCTGGCCGGCGTTCATGATATAAACGCTCGAACCGCCGGGAATTACTGCCTTGAGTTTTTTGTCGGTACGCAACATCCCGCCGCAGTCCTCTATGATGAACCGTTCCATGTCGGCGTAGCCCATCGGCAGCTCGTAAACGCCGGGCTTTTTGACGTGTCCGCTGATCGACCAGAGCTTTGTGCCGCCCGATTTTTCGGTACCCAGATCTCGCCAAGCGATGCCGCCCATCTCGATGATCTGCGGAATACTGGTCAATGTCTCAACGTTATTAACGATCGTCGGCGATGCATAAAGGCCCTCGATGGCGGGAAACGGCGGCTTCATCCGCGGGTGGCCGCGATAACCTTCGAGAGATGTCAGCAATGCGGTCTCTTCGCCGCATATATATGCACCGGCACCCGTATGAGTGTGAATATCGTGATCGAAACCTGAGCCCAGGATATTCTTGCCGAGATATCCGGCCTCACGCGCCTCGGCCAGAGCGGCATCCATTATGTCGATCAGATACCTGTATTCGCCCCGGAAATAGATATATCCGGTCGTCGAACCAAGTGCATGCCCCGCGATGATCATACCCTCGATCACCGCATGAGGGTCAAATTCGAGCAAGTATCTATCCTTAAAGCTTCCCGGCTCCGACTCGTCGGCATTACAGACGACGTACTTTGTCTTTGGCGAGTCGCGGGGGACGAAAGACCATTTCATTCCGGTAGGAAATCCAGCGCCGCCGCGTCCGCGAAGAGCAGAATCTTTTACTTCTTGAATGATCGCGTCCTGCGTCATACCAAGCGCCTTTTCGAGCGACTTGTAACCGCCGTCCTTTTTATACACGTCGAGCGTGTGCCCATCTTTTATGAACACTCGTCGCAGTGAAAGCGGCTCGCAGCCTAGTGCTTTGATCTCCATTACTTAAATTCCCAACTCGCGGGCGATGACCAGCGTGTCTGTGTGCTGGTTGAATTTCACGATCTTGCCGTCAATTAACTCCCATTCATGCGCGAACGGAACGGTCATGCTCTTGCCCGTTTTTAGATACTTACCCGAATAAGTACCGATCGAAATGACATTGCCATCGCCGCCGTCAACGATCTTGGTTGCGGTTACCGTAAAAGCTTCCCATTCGGTCGCGATCCGCATAAACACGCCCGAAAGCACGCCATCCGGCCCTTCGTAAGTGCCGCCGTACATAAATCCCTCGGCCTCGGTCCATGAAATATTAGTGTCAAAAGCACCAAGAACTGCCGGCACATCGCCGGTCGCAAACGCGTCGTACAATCCTCTGATGATCTCGCCGTTGGTCATAATTTTATTTACAATCCGCCAATATCTTATCCACCTTTTCAACCGTCAGATCCTCATGATAATCAAATCCGATCTGCATCATCGGTGCCGTGCCGCAACTGCCAAGACACTCGACCATCGTGACCGTGTATTTGCCGTCGTCGGTGGAGCCGCCCGGATGAATGCCGAGCTTACTACAAATATGTTCGGTGATCTCAGGTTCGCCCATGATCTTGCACGACAACGTTTTACAGATCTGTATGTGATGGCGGCCGACAGGCCGCAGATTGAACATCGAGTAAAACGTCGCCGTTTCCCAAACGTCCGTCACTTCTAGATTCAAAAACTTGGCCAGAAAATTTATACCCGGATTATCCAGCCACCCGCCGCGCTCGCGCTGCACGACAAACAAAAGCGGTATCAAAGCTGAACGCGTCCGGTCCACCGGATACTTAGCGACATGAGCTTTCATCTCGTCGATCGCCGCGGGCGAAAACTCCGCCACCTCATCGGTCACGAGGACCTGATCGGTATAACTTGTTGCTGTCGTTCCTGCCATCTATTAATGAACCCCGGCCTCTAAATCATCGACACGTTTCTCCAATTTGTCGACTCGCGGGTGGTCTTGTATCGCCATTACCGCTACATCCTTAAGTTGTTTTACGTCGGACGCGACACTTTCAAGTTTTGCATCGACCTGACCTATCGAATTTTCGAGCCGATCAAGCTTAAAGGAACTAGTACGAACATCGGCAGTCAAGCCATCAAACTTTTGATTGGCTACCTCGATAAACTTCAGCACTTCGCTTTTGAACTCATCGTCAGAAATTTTTTCAGCCATAAGGTCCTCCTACCTATCGATTTCTCCCAACACAATATCCAGGCTGCCAATAATTGCGACGACATCGGCGATCATTTCGCCTTCGCTCATTACGGGCAGGGCCGAGAGATTTACAAAACTCGGGCCGCGAAAGTGGACGCGTTCGGGTTTTGGGCCGCCGTTCGATTTCATATAGACACCAAGCTCGCCTTTTGAGGCTTCGATGGCGAAATAGACTTCGCCCTCGGGGACGTTAAAGCCCTCGGCGACGATCAGGAAATGGTGGATCAGCGAATCCATATGCTTGCGCATATCGTCGCGATCGGGCAGCACGATCTTTGGAGCGTCGGCTTTGATCGGGCCGGGCTTGAGGCGTTCGAGCGCCTGACGGACGATCTTATAGCTCTCGGTCAACTCGCGCATACGAACCTTGAACCGCGACCATACATCGCCGTCCGGCTCGGTTGGAATGTCAAAATCGTAAGTCTCGTAACCCGTATAAGGCGTCGCTTTACGCAGATCGAGCTCGACGCCGCTGCCGCGAAGCGATGGCCCGGTCAACCCCCAATCGATCGCATCTTCCTTAGAAATAATACCTACACCTTTTGTCCGGCTGTGCCAGATCGTGTTGCCGGTGATGAGCGTGTCAAAAGTATTGAGAGCGTCGGGGAAATCTTCGAGAAATTGATTGACGCGATTTTCAAAACCCGCTGGCAGATCCATCATCAGGCCGCCGATGCGGAAATAGCTTGGCGTCATACGCCCGCCGGACGCGGCTTCGATCAGGTTGAGGATCTTTTCGCGTTCCTTAAAGGTAAACCAAAACGGCGTCATCGCACCCATATCGAGACACGACGTGCCAAACCAAACCATGTGCGAAGCTATACGCTGCAGCTCGCACATCAACACGCGGATGACCTGTGCTCGCTCAGGTATCTCAAGGCCCAGCAATTTCTCCCCCGCCATCACATACGCGAGGTTGTTGCCAAGCGGATTTAGATAATCCATCCGGTCGGTGATGACGATGCCCTGCTGATATTTTTTGTATTCAAAAAGCTTCTCCATGCCCGTATGGAGATAGCCGATGTCGGGAATGGCCTTAATAACAAGTTCGCCGTCGAGACGCAGATCGAGACGCAAAACGCCGTGCGTTGACGGATGCTGCGGACCCATCGACAGCGTCATCTGCGACTCAAGCGCTCCGTCGAGCACCTCAGGCTGGCCAGCAAAATTTTCTACTGCAGTCGACATACTTTTACGATCTTTTGAGCTCAGTCGCTTTAGGCGACCCTGCGGGCAATTTCGTCCCCTTTTCTTCCTTAGTTATAGAGTGCACCAATCTCATTAGCTCACTCGGCCCGTTTCCTGAACCCATGGTCCACCCATGAAATCGCTTTGCGTCGCTACCCGTGAAAAATGTCCTGACGAAACCGGCCAAGATCCGTTTTCCCCCGAACGAGATCATCGTGACATGCAAATGCAGCATTTCGCTGCCGACGGGGTCATAAGCGACCTTCTGATATCTTTTTTTCTTCAAACTCGCTATAACGCCAATAAGGCGCATTACGAAATTCTTTGGACTCTTTCAGCTGAAAATCCGCCAACGTCCTCGAGTAGATCTGCTGAAACACCGTATCGATAAGCTCGTTGACCGCCTTTTCATCCGTGGATCCGTTCGCGATCTCTTGCCCGAAAACGCCCATCTTCATTTTGGATTCTAAGACCGCGACAAACGGACCGGCGACTTTACCCGAATTTAGTACGTTTGAACCAATCGGACATTGAAACTCAAAAAACCCAGTCCGACAAACCGACTCGTTATTCTGCGCTCTCACGGTCGCTAAGCAGCTCAGTAGAAATAACGTGATCGTAAAAATAGCTCTCATCGTCGTGTCGATAAAACTAATTCAAGCTGTAAGGCTCGTAGCCTCGCAGCGGATAATCTTTTCTCAATGCGTGGCCGTCAAAATCAGACGGCAGCAAGATGCGTCGCAGATCCGGATGGCCATCAAATTTTACGCCGACCAGATCATACGTTTCGCGTTCGTGCCAGTCGGCCGTCTTCCAGATTTGTGTGACGGTCGTGACGTTAGCCGCGTCCTCGCTCAACAGCACTTTTAAACGCAGACGGCTGTAATGCGTCGTCGAAAACAGGTGATAGTTGACCTCAAAACGCGGATCTTCCTCGGGCCCGCGGTCGCAGCCGCACAGGTCGGCGAGCAGGTCAAAATTATGCTCGTCACGCAAAAAGCGACACACATCAACGATCGACTCACGCGGAACTACGACCGTGACTTCGCCAAAGGCCTCAGCAACACTCGTTACCCAGCCCTCATTCTCACTTTTAAGCTTATCCACAAAAACGTGGAGCTTTTCAGTCATACAATTTTGCGGAGACCCGCGCGTAAGCAAGGGCGTACCGATAAACTTGAGCTTCACGCCCTTGCTGACGCGCGGGGCTTCTGCATAAAAACTCTAGAACGACCGTCGTTTCTCGTGCTTTGACGGAACCGAATACGGTTTCGACGTTTCGCCGGCCGCGACTTCATTCTCCGTATCTCTTTCCAATGCTGTTCCCTCGGTCACCGGCAGCGTTCCGGGGACGATCGATTCGCGCGACTCGGGCTCGTATGTATCACGGCGGTCCTTGACCGATTCTTTCATGATCTTGTCCTGCAACATCATGATCGCGTGGACGAGCATTTCGGGCCGCGGCGGGCATCCCGGCACGTAAATATCGACCGGAACGATCTTATCGACGCCCTGCACGATCGCATAATTATCAAAAACCCCGCCCGAGGTCGCACACGCACCCATCGAGATCACCCACTTAGGCTCAGGCATTTGATCGTAGATCCTTCGCACCACTGGTGCCATCTTTCGTGAAACGCGGCCCGACACGATCATCACATCTGCCTGTCGAGGGCTTGCACGAAAAGTCTCCGCACCAAATCTGGACAGATCGTTGCGAGCCGAGACGGTGTTCATCATCTCGATCGCGCAGCATGCCAGGCCAAACGTCGCCGGCCAGAGGCTGCTCTTACGCGCCCAGTTGACAACCGCGTCAAGTTTGACAGTGACGACGTCCGGCAGCGATTCAAATAATTGATTTTCTACACCCATAATTCTTAGTTTGTTGAGTCTATTGAGTTTTTTGA
>JBGTII010000189.1:0-4759 GCA_041745735.1 Pyrinomonadaceae bacterium
CACCGCGACCTCGCATACGCCTCGCGACACGCAAACATCTTGCGGCGTTCGCTCGACGGCGCAAACACATCGCGTCACGTTCGTGTGCTCGGCCCCGCCCCAGCTTCTATCTCGCGTCTAAAGAACGAATACCGTCTGCAGATCATCCTAAAAGGAGCTAGTCGGCGTTCGCTGCGCGAAACCCTGGACATCGCTCTAGCAGACGCCGAAGCCAACGGTTGCGACCTACGCTCAATATTAGTCGAAATCGATCCGGTCAATCTGATGTAAGGGATTTTTAGCCACGAATGCACGAATAAGCAGTTTCTCTTATTCGTGCATTCGTGGCAATATCTTTCTTCTTAATTCACTGCTTTCGAGCTTAATTCCGATTCTTTCAGCTTTACCTGCGCATATACCTCGGCGAGCGAGAGTTTGCAGTTGATCGATTCGAGTGTGATCACGTCTTCGCGTTCGTTATAGATGCGGTAGATCCACTGTTTGGCGTTTTGCCGGGCGTAATGCTCGATCCGCATCTCGTTCTCATTGACAAGCAGACAGTCTTTGATCTTTGGGATCGCGAGAAAGCCCTCGAGCTTTTGCGTACGGTCAGGTGCCTGCGACAGCGAAGAAAATATCTCGATGATCACTGTCGGATTTACCAGTAATTCAAAATTATTGTCCGCAAAAGCCGGTTCGCCGTTGACGACGACGACATCAGGAAAACATATCGAGCTTTTCCCAAGCCGCACCTGCATATCGCTCGAATAAACTTCGCAAGCGCCGCGATGGATACGGCTGCCGATCGCGACGGCAAAATTTGTAATGATAAGGTTGTGCCAGCGATTCGCCGCAGGTTTTGGCGTAAGCCGTCCGTCGAGAAATTCATTTTTTACGACATCGCGTCGCTCGGAGGACTGAAAATTCTTAGATTGTTTTACTGCGGATTGGTCTGTTAAAGTCGGGTTCATAATGCGATACTACTCCTATCAAAAAACTGCATAAAGGAACGGGGAAAGAGGATTACAAAGACTGAAGACTTTGCGTGGGTCAATTTGTTTGCTAAAAATAGTGTGACATACGCCGACACTTTCTATCAAGGAAATTTTAATGAAACTAGGGCTGCTTGCCGAAAAAACGGGCTCGACCATCGAGCAGGGTTCAAATGAGATCGAGATCACATCAACCGCCGGACTCGATCTCGCCGGCCCCGGCGACATAACATTTCTCGCGAACGCAAGATACACACCGCAGATCGCCGATACAAAAGCGGGAGCGATCTTCCTTAACGAAGGCGTCGCCATCGAACGTGACGACATCGCCGTACTGCGGGCAAAAGACTCATATTTGGCATATACCATGGCGATGCGGCTCTTTTTTCCTGAGCCTGAGCTTAAGCCTCTGATCCATCCCTCAGCGGTCATCGATCCAACGGCGACGGTTGCTAATGATGTTGAGATCCACGCGAACGCTGTCATCGGTGCAAATTGCAGCGTCGCAAGCGGCGTCCGCATTATGCCCAATGTAACGCTCTATGATGGCGTGAGCATTGGCGAAGGCACGACAATTCACTCGGGCGTCTCTGTCCGCGCAAACTGTGAGATCGGCCGTAACTGTACCGTTCACAATAATTCGACCATCGGCTCGGATGGATTTGGCTATGCCAAAACCGAAGATAAACAGTGGCTCAAGATACCGCAAACGGGCCGGGTCATACTCGAAGACGATGTCGAGATCGGTGCCAATACGGCGATCGATTGTGCCTCAGTTGGCGAAACGCGCATCAAACGCGGAGCGAAGATCGACAACCTTGTACAGATCGGCCATTCCTGCACCGTAGACGAAGACGCCCTGATCTGCTCACAAACCGGACTTGCGGGCAGCTCGCATATTGGTAAACGCGTGATCCTTACCGGACAATGTGGCATTGCCGGACATCTTAAGATCGGTGATGATGCCGTGCTTACCGCAAAATCGGCAACTTCGCACGATATTGAGCCCGGAGCGATAATGTCGGGAGTCCCGGCGTTTGCAAACAGCGACTGGTTGCGTTCGATCGCAGCGTTTCGCAAGCTCGGCGAAATGGCACATCGTCTGCGAAAGCTCGAAAACCGTGTGCTCGGGTCAGAACCGCCTGCTTGAGCAGGTCGCTTGTGTAAACGGATCGTAGTATAAATCTTGGTGAGGAGGTAGGTATGAGGTTTTTTTGGATCTTTTGGGCATTGCTTGGCTTGTGGTTTCTCGCGAGTGCCATTACTGAAGATGGCCTATTGCCCAGCGGCCACGGCTTTGGTAGATTTTCAGAGGTTTTGCTTGGCATTTTCTTTATCGGCTACGCTATATATAGATTGCGACGAGGATATGGAAAACCCGTAGATTAATATGGAAACTTCAGGAAGCGGCTACGACATCACTCCACTAAGGGAAGACGCGATCGAACGCCTTGCTCAGGATCTTAACGAAGAGGAACATCGAATCCTCTTAGATCACGGCACAGAACCGGCGTTTTGCGGAACGCTGCTCGATAACAAGATGGTCGGCACTTACGCCTGCCGCTTATGTGGTCTACCGTTGTTCAGCTCGGAAAAGAAATTTCATTCGGGAACTGGCTGGCCTTCGTTCTATGCCCCGTTCGACAAAGACCACCTCACCAACATCGAAGACAATACTTATGGGATGCGGCGTGTCGAGATCCGATGTGCGAAATGCGGCGGCCACCAAGGGCACGTCTTTCCTGACGGCCCTCCGCCCACGGGACAGCGTTACTGCCTAAACTCGGCGAGCCTTAAGTTTTTCGAGGATGGAGAGGAAATACCCCAGAAGTCTTAACTGTTTAGTTATCCGAGGTTGTTTTGGACTTCCCTGCGAAAGCTTGAATGGTAGGCGGCACCCCAGACCGGTGTCGTTTGGTAATAGTAAAGGCCGCCATTCGCGAGGTCAAAAATTATCGGCATCTCAAACGCCGACCAATGAGTGATCGGTTGTGACGCTCGGAGGGCTTCGACGAGCGTCGGATCGGCATTCGATGTAATTATCACTCCGAAACAAAACAAGCAACTAAATAACCCATTCGGCAGCGAGACACTTTTATTCTTCTTGGCGAATTCAAACGCCGCTTTCGAGAATTGCTGCAGTTTGGGGGCGTCAAGCTCCGGAATATCAGCAAAAACGAAGGTTCGGTCAACCATTCCAAATTTGCTGATCTCAAAGCCCGAACGATTCACCGCAAACATAAAGCCCAAAGGCTGGTACCCTTCGGGCCGCATCGGCCTATAGCCATTCGCCATCAGCCTCTGCGAGACATGCGTGAGCCACGGGCCGCTACTGATATGGTTTACGTCGCCGGACATACCTGGCTCCTACTTTCTGTCCTTAAAACTATCAAACAGCTCCGTATGCCTGCTCGTCAGCGGGATCAGCCGCCCGTTAATGAACATATATTTAATGTTCGTTCGTGCCTCAAGCAGTTCACCGTCGGCCACGACCACATTCGCGACCTTACCGACATCGAGCGAACCCATCTTGTCACCGACGCCGAGGATCTCAGCCGCATAGAGCGTTACTGACTTAAGAGCGTCTTCCTTTGAAAGTCCGTATGCACCCGCAAGCCCAGCGTGGTAGGGCAGATCGCGGACCTCAGGGCCGGTGTCACCGGTCGAGATACAAAATTTAACGCCCGAAGCCGCCATTTTCGAAGGCGCGGCGAATAAATAATCGTAAGCATCGTCTTCACGGACAGGGAGACTGTATATATGAGTGTAGATGACCGGAATATTGTTCATTTTCAGATCGTCGGCCGCTTTCCAAGCTTCCTGGCCGCCCATGATTATCCCTTTGACCTTCATTTCCGTGACAAATTTAGCGACGCCGCGAATATCGCGCTCACGGTCGGCGGTAAAGATGATCGGCTTTTCGCCTTTAATAAACGGAGCGAGAGCCTCGAGCTTTTGGTCGGTCACCGGATATGGCAAAGACTTATCCTTAGTGTAAGCATCCTTTGCACGCAAATAAGTCTCGGCACTCTTAAATATCTTTTTCAGGTCCTCGACCTGAGTATCCCGGCGTCTAATCGCTTCGTTAAAATCTGCGGCCTGTCCTGCGCCGCCAAAACCACCGCCAAACCCGCCAAATCCGCCGCCAAAAGCGATCCTCGGAAAGTTGATGACGAGAGCATATTCGCGGACCACAGCCATCTCGTCCGGCGTCGAACCGTTGAGATTTATGATCGCCGCCTGTCCCGGCATAAGCCCTCCGGCTGGGGCTGACAAAACTGTCGTAATCCCGTTGACGCGCGTTACATTGACGTGGGCCGAGTGCGGATGAATACCTTTGATGGCTTTCGCATTAGCGTTCATCGGGCCGACCTCGACGAGATCGACCGAACCATTTACGGCAAGTGTGATCTCCGCAAGCCCCATATTCGTTCCGGCATCGATCATCCCCGGAAACACGCTCATGCCTTTGCCATCGATACGTTCGGCTCCTGACGGGATCTGAACACTGGCCCCGACAGCCGCGATCTTACCGTTTTGAATAACAATAGTGCCATTTTCGATGGTCGCCCCGGAAACCGTCACGATCCTCGCTCCAACGATTGCGAACGTACCGGCACGTCCGGTCTGATTCTGCTGCGAACCGTCATTTTGCGCAGAGACCAAAGAGAATTGGCCACCGATGATCACAGATAAGATCGCGATCAGATACAATTTTGCGTTGTGCATTGTGCGTTTTGAATTCATTACCGGTTTCCTCCGTCGCCGTGCTCGGCCTCATCGCGGTC
>JBGTII010000190.1:0-1734 GCA_041745735.1 Pyrinomonadaceae bacterium
GCAAGCGAGGGCCATGGCAATCAGCACGCGCTGGCGCATTCCACCGGAAAGTTGGTGCGGATAGTCGTCAATACGGCGCGCCGGATCGGGAATTGAAACCTCGCGCATAGCTTCGATGGCGGCGGCGCGCGCGTCTCTGCGCGAGAGTTTGCGATGCAGCCGCAATGCTTCGGCAATCTGTTCCCCGACGGTGAAGACCGGATTCAGCGAAGTCATCGGATCCTGAAAGATCATCGCGATGTCGTCGCCGCGAATCTGGCGCATGTCTCCGTCTGATAGCTTCAGCAGATTCTTGCCGTCAAAAGTTATTTCGCCGGCAACAATCTTTCCGGGTGGGGCGATGAGCCGCATGATCGAAAGCGCGGTGATTGACTTGCCGCAACCCGATTCTCCCACCAGTCCCAACAGTTCGCCGGGATCGAGATAGAAACTTACGTCATCAACCGCGCGCACGAGTCCCGCCCGCGTGGGAAAGTGCGTTTGCAGATTTGTGACTTCGAGTAGATGACCCATGGGTCGTAGGAATTTCCTGGTTGTCGTTCAGCGGCTTTGCCGCGTTCCGTGCGGAAGGGCTCTGCCTCTCCGTTAGCTGTAATAGTTACCTCCGAGGCTATGCCTCGGAGGGAGGCGTAGCCTCACATCTCAAGGAAATTTACGGAAAGGCATAGCCTTTCCGCACGGAAGACGGCGGAGCCGTAGCATTCTGTAATGTAGTTCCATCTCATCACTCAACCTAATGCCGCCGCGGAAAAACATTCTGTAATCCCGCAGCCCAGTCGATAAACGCCCGTATCTGATCTGGAGGCGTGTGGCGCCCCTCACGAAAAATGAAGATCTGATTTCCGCCGCCGTCTGTGCTGAGCCCAGGGCTAGCTTCATAAAACGCCAACAAGGCATCGTGGAATGTATCTCGAATTGCTGGTTCGTCGTTACCGCGAAGCAAATATTGACCAGAAAAAGCTGGGCGATTACCAAAGTCGATGTCCTGATACCCCAAAGCGGCAATAAATTTGTGCAGGAAATTCTCGGGACGTAACGACAAAAACGGAAGGTTCAGGTCAACTGGTTCAAAGTAAACAACTGATTGGTAGTGGGTGGTCCGATTCTTCCCGCCACCCGTCACATACGTGTAATCGAAGAGCGCGGACTTCACTCCGTTCGTGTGGCCAAACATGATATTCGTGATGCTCTTGCTGTGCCCCGTATTGAAGAGTGCAAACTTTTCCATGCCGGGAATCCAGTCCATTGGCGCTTCCTGTCCAAACTGCCAACCAAGAAAATTCGCGATAGCACGCAGGTGTTCGGTCCGCTCGCGCGCCTTCCTGCGGCCATGGATTGTGGCCACGATCACGAAGACAATGATCGCGCCGATAAACAGAAGGCTAATCAGAACCGGCGCTACTGACTTCATTTCCTCTCGATTTATCCTTCTCTATTACAGCCCCAGCTTGTCCATCTTCGCATTCTCATACTCGCTGTCTTCGGCAGGATACCTGAGTCGCGAATCAAACTTGCCCGTCTCCTTCGCGATTGCCCAAACAATACTCTCGCCCGCCGGAACTATTTTGGGCTCGGCGGAAAAGACCGGATCTTAAATGCTTCCGTAGCATCGATCAACTTCCAGCCTTTGCTCTGAAACATGTCGAGCAAGTCGCAGAGAAAAAGCGCGTTCAGCAGATTAAAGTGTACGAGTATGGTGTGCTTGACGCTGCGACCTAACGCTTTGCGGCTGAG
>JBGTII010000191.1:0-10682 GCA_041745735.1 Pyrinomonadaceae bacterium
GATCTTCGGCGAAATGGGCGATGCGTTGTTATTGGCGAGCACCAAGGTAATGCCCAAGAGGTTGGAAGATGCGGGGTTTGAGTATAAATATCCGGATCTGAAAGAAGCGATCGAAAACGCGGTCAAATAAGCAGGATGGGCCGACTCGGTGCCGCATCAGATGCGAACGGAGCGATTTGTAGATTTAGCAGGTATTCCCCGTCCGCAACCTCGTTCGGAACATAAATTAGCTCTGTAATAGTGCTCTCACCACGCGTCGCGGCATTTGTCTCACGACTACCTGGCTCGACCCTCCAAAAAATCCGGTGATTCGTAAGCTTTCCTTCGTCAAATATCCGGTCGACGGACGGCATATCAACCAGCAGATGTTTGAATCCGCATTCGACAATATACTCCATCGCCTCAGCAGTAAAATAAGCCGGAATATTTCCCTCACCATATTGCCCCGTTAGCTTGCTGTCATCATTCGGCAGCGTACGCACGACCAACGCCGTCGGAGTGTCGGCAGCCTTGCGGACACTCGCTGCTTGCAGCGATGAGTACGTTATCACAAAATCTCCGCTATCAGCTTTCTCCGGCTCGACCGACACCAACACTGCCGCCAGAAACACATCCGTCAAACAATCCGTAACCGAGATCCGGTCATCCGTAATATGCCCTACGCACTCCGTATGCGTCCCGTTACAGTGCGGTATCAAAGTGTATTGCTCAAAATTAACACTCCCACCCTGCCGCGTATCACCGACAATATCACCAGCCTCACACGCCTTTGACGTCGCCGCATCAACGCCATAAGCATTTGGTTGAGGACCGTTAAAAAGGAGTGGTATCGAAATGTCGATTGCCTTACCTAGTTTTTCGAGATCCATTATCACAGATGGCTAATCCTTGTTTTCACATCGTTTAGGTCGAGATCGGCTATATTCTCGATCCCCACACATATTTCCATCAACAATCGATCCTGAGCATTACCTTTCTCTTTCGCGACCGCATACGGCATGTCTTCGCGAAATGTGACCATCGAGTATTTTGAAAAATAATCGGGATAGGTTTGTTCGAGTTTGGTCTCGAGTTCACGCTTGCGTTGAAAAATTGGATCAGCGACGCGGTCGCGCATTTCGTAGAAATTTTCCTCTGCCATATCCGCGATGGCGTCGGTGTTTACTTTGCGAAGCTCGCCATATCTCTCGTAAATAGACTGCCAATCGATCTTTCCGTCCGGTTGGTCTGGTAAAAGCGAGTCGAGCACCCGAACGTCCTCGAACGCACAGTTCATACCCTGTCCGTAAAACGGCACGACCGCGTGGGCCGAGTCGCCGAGCAGCAATGCCTTACCACCCGCGTTCCATGGAAAGCATTTGACCGTCCCGAGGTTGCCGGTTGGGTTGGCGAAGAAATCTTCTGAAAGGGTTGGCATTAGCGGGACCGCGTCGGGAAATTCCCGGTTAAAAAAATCTCGAACCTCACGCTCCGTGGTCAGGCCATCAAAGGCAGGGCCGCCGGCGCCACCGAGCGGATTCTTATTAGCCAAAAATAGCGTACAAGTAAAACTCCCTTCAAAATTCGGCAGAGCGATCATCATGAACTGATGCCGCGGCCAGATGTGAAGGGCGTTCTTTTCAAGCAAAAAGCTGCCGTCCGCCGCTGCGGGGATATGCAGTTCTTTATAGCCGTGCTCGAGCCAAACCTGTGAAAAGTCAAACCGCTCAACCCCGCCGTGGAGCATTGCGTTTCTAACCGCCGAGCCCGCTCCATCCGTCGCTATCACAGTGTCGCTTTTGACCCGTTCGCCGTTGGAAAACTTGGCTTCGCCGCTGGCACAATCAAAATAGACGCACCGCCGGTTGAAATGGAATGTGACCTTGTCGTGTTTATCAGCCTCGTTGATGAGGGCGATGTTGAGCCCGGCACGCGAGACTGAGTTGATATATTCGCCGTCGCGGCCGCTGTAAGGTAAGAGCTTTTGCTCGCCGGTCACCGTGTGGATCATCCGCCCGGTCATCGGTACGGCCTCGGCCAGCATATATTCGTCCATGCCAACCTCACGCAAGGCAGCGATGCCGCGATCTGACAACGCTAGATTGATCGAACGCCCTGCCGCTACCTCTTCAAGCCGCATATCGCCGCGCGACTCATATACGTGCGTTTCGATCCCGCGTTTTGCGAAATTGATCGCAAGCAGAGAACCCGCCAACCCGGCGCCGATAATGACAACCTTTTGATTTGCCATGGTTCCAGTTATTCTACCGTTATGACCTGGATCGTACCATCAGCTTGCAGCCATTTTTGTTGCAGAATGATCTGCGACAGCGGAGCAATATGGGTCTCGATAAATTCGCCCTGCAGTATATCCAGGTAGGCCGATTCGTTCATCTCATATTCGGTACCCTTAATGATCATGTAGTATTTGGATGAGATCTGCCCTTGTCGCCGGCCACTAGTGTCTCCGACGAATCGATCCGCTTGCTCTCGATCGGTGCGATGATCACATTTTTTCGGCCATTCAAAATATCCTGATCGATCAGCCCATTTTTTTTCTTGCGAAAAAGGTAATAACCGACAAAAATTGCCACGGCAATTAGGGCATACCCAGCGACCCATATGATCGAGTTCAAAAATATACCGACCACGATTCCACCGATCAATAACAAAGCTAACATCAATATCAGGCACCCAATGGGAGCGTTATTCATTTGTAGCTTTGCTACGTCTTCCGGGGCGAGCATGGCCTGTTGTTCTGATTCTGTCAAAATGTTCTCCTTTTAAAACCTTAAAGCGTAGAGTGAAAGTTTGAAACCGCACGGCGGGCATATTAAGACTCGCCGAGACAAGCCGTCAATATCCGGGCAAACCGATGGACGTCCGAAAACGAATTATAAAGCGGTACCGGAGCAACCCGAATAACATCGGGCTCACGCCAATCGGCAAAGACTCCCCGTGCGGCGATGCGTTCGTGAATGCTCTTGTCGCCGACACGGATCGAGAGTTGGCAGCCGCGCTGTGCCGGATCACGCGGTGTGACGATCGAAATTCGCGGATTGTCGATCTCATCCATCAATGATTCGAGATAACCGGTCAGTTGTTCACTCTTTGCCTGTAAGGCCGTCATTCCAGCCTCCGCAAATATTTCAAGCGACCCACGCAGTGCAGCCATTTGCAGGATCGGCGGGTTTGATATCTGCCAGCCCTCGGCTCCGGCGAGCAGGTGAAATTCCGGGCCCATTAGAAAACGCGTGGCTTTATCGTGCCCCCACCAACCGGCAAAACGCGGCAGGTCAAAGTCGTTTGCGTGTCGTTCGTGAATAAAGGCTCCGCCGACCGCACCCGGTCCGCCGTTCAGATATTTGTAGGAGCACCATGCCGCAAAATCCACATCCCAATCGTGCATTTGCAGCTCAAGATTGCCAGCCGCATGTGCGAGATCAAACCCGACGATCGCACCAGCTTTGTGCCCCGCTTCGGTAATCGCCTGCATATCAAATGCCTGCCCCGTGTAGTAATTGACACCGCCGAGCATAACGAGAGCGATCGACAGGCCTTCGCGGCTGATGGTTTCGATGATGTCTTCGGTACGCAAGGTTGATTCGCCATCGCGCGGGGGAAGTTCGATCAACGCATCACTCGGATCAAGGCCATGAAACTTTATCTGCGACGCGACGGCGTATTGGTCGGATGGAAATGCACCTTTTTCAATAACGATCTTGTGCCGCGGGCGGGTCGGCCGATAAAACGAGACCATCAATAAATGCAGATTGACCGTCAATGAATTCATCACGACCGTCTCGCCGGGCTTTGCTCCGACGATTTCCGCCATTTGCTCGGTTAGAAATTCGTGATACGGCAGCCAAGGGTTCTTCGCATGAACGTGGCCCTCTACCGCGAGCCGTTCCCAGTCGGCAAGCTCCTGCTCAACATACGCACGGGCCGTTTTAGGCATAAGCCCAAGCGAGTTTCCAGTAAAATAGATCGGCTCACCGCCGTTTACCTCGGGGAAATGAAACCGTTCGCGAAAACCGCGTAGGGGATCAGCCGCATCTAACTCAGCAGCCGTACGTTTACCATTCACATCATTCATCGTCATTTAACCAGAGAGCTATAACATCGACATCGTATTGCTCAAGTATCGGGTCCGCGGTCATCAGTCTTAATCCGTTCGTACGGGCCTGAGCCACTAGTAGCCGGTCAAAGGGATCATGATGATGATGTGGAAGATCTCCTACGGCACAAGTGTCTCGGACCGTTATAGCAAGCTGCGAAATGCCCGCCGCCGCAAGTGTCTTATTGACAAATTCATAAGGTCGTTCGGGCAACTCAAGATTCCCCTTAGACCATTTGATCGCGATCTCGAGAGAACTAACGGCGGAAAAAAAAACAACCTCTTTAGGATCACTTAGCATTGCCCGTGCTGCAGGAGAAAGATGTCGATTCTCCTCCGCTGCCCAAATAAAAACATGCGTATCGAGCAAAATACTCATTCTTGATCTTCGCTGCCTCCTGTGTCTTCTCTCATCACCTTATCGAGAAAGGTTTTCGCTTCGCCGGTAAAATATGCGAGCGTCTCGTCATCGAGCGGGTCGTAAAAACTGTCGTGGATCTTGATCTGTCCTTTCCACATACCTATCCAACTGTTGTTCTTATCACCGTTTCTCGCAGGGACCAATTTGACCGTTTCCTTGCCATTTCGCGTGATAATGACCTCTTCGCCGTCGAGAGCGGCGTTTATCATTTGGCTAAGCTTAGATTTTGCTTCATAGACGCTGACTTTCATATTTTGATAATAAATCTAGTCAGACTAGCTAGTCAAGTCATTTATTCTCAAATTGAGCCAACTTAGCGCCGCTCCCTGCAGGAGTTTTGCTTTGATTTCTTCGCCAAACCTAGATGTTTCTATCAATTTACCCGGCTCAAATTCGCCAAGCGGGAACGGATAGTCGCTACCCATAGCGATGTGGTCGGCTCCAACGAGGTTTATGAGGTAGTCGAGCGTGGCTGCGTCATGGACAAGAGCGTCGAAATATATCTTGCTCAGATATTTACGTGGATCATGTGGGTTATCTATAGCGCATAGATCTGGCCGGACAGTGAAACCGTGTTCAATGCGTCCAACTGTTGAGGGAAAAGAACCGCCGCCGTGGGCAAAACATATTCGAAGTTTCGGCAGTCGCTCAAGCACGCCTGCAAAGATCAGCGAACAGATCGCACGCGATACCTCGGCAGGCATACCGACGAGCCACGGCAGCCAGTATTTCTGCATGTCTTTTTCGCCCATCATGTCCCACGGGTGAACAAAGACGGCCATGCCAAGTTCCTGACACGCCGCAAAAAAATCAAAGAACTGTGGCTCGCCTAGATTTAGCTGATTTACATTTGTCCCGATTTGCACACCCACGAGTCCGACATCTTTGCAGCGTTGCAACTCGCGAACCGCTAACGCAGTTTCCTGCATCGGCACCGTTCCAAGCCCGACAAACCTTTTTGGAAACGCATTCACAACTTCCGCAATATGATCATTTAGAAAGCGGGCGGTCTCGGCTCCATCATTAGGCTTTGCCCAATAGTTGAACATTACCGGCACGGTTGATAGCACCTGCAGACTCACGCCCGCTTCATCGCATTCCTCGATCCGCTTTTCAGGATCCCAGCAGTTTTCCTCGACATCGCGAAACTGCGCCCCGTCGTCGCGTACCATTTTGGCACAGCAGGGCTTGTAATGGTCGAGCCCGATAAAGCCCCCGTAGCCAAAGCTGTCCTTCCACTTTGGGATCTCTTTCGGCAGGATGTGCGTGTGAACGTCGATCTTGAGCATAGCCATATTTTACCGTTAGTTGTGTGCGATCAAAAGTTCGTACGCGGGATGAAAAAAGAAAGGCACGGAGTTGCGCATACGCTATCCGTGCCTTCGAAACTAATGTTCATCAAACATCATGGTTCCATTCGGTCGCGGTCATTGTCCTCGACCGGGGGACGACGGCCACCTGCCGCCCCACCGATAGACGGGGCAGCGACGTACGGCATTTTAGCCTCGGCCATCATCGCATTAAGAGCAGCGAGGTCTTCGCTAATGAGTTTGCGAACCTCGTCTGCGGCAGCCGGAATCCGCTTTAACATGATCTCGATCTGTGCAAGCTCGAAATCGGTCGGGGCACTTGACGTACCTTCGATCGCAAAAGCAAGTTGACCGACCCGGGTATTGAGTGGCGTCGGAAGCTCTACAAGCGGCGGGCCTGCCGACGTAGCCCCGGGAACTGGTGGAAAACTCCAATTAACATGAGCAGCATCGATCTTTTTGAGCAGATCCTCAGCGGCCTTTTTCACATTCTCAGGCGGCTGCGGCGTACCGGGCCGTTTCCAGCCTTCGATCACCGTATTGAGATTGGCACGCAGTCCCACAATGGTAAACTGAGCCAGCGAAGCCTGCATTATCACCGGCTGCAGCTTTAACAAAGCGGTTTTTTTCTTAGCACGGTCCTCGGCAGAAAATACAACACGCGGATCGTCGACGACCCTTAACGGCTTGGACAGCTCCTTTTCACCGTGCTTGATCTTGACCGTATAATCACCCGGATCGACCCGGAAGCCGAAGTTTGCAAGAGCGCCGCCAAAACCACCACCTCCACCGCCGGCACCGCCTGCCGTGGGTAACTGCGGGCCTGCCGGTCTCGAACGCAGATCCCAAACGTATCGGTTAAACCCGGGGACCGCATTACATTGCTGCTGCCCGCCGCCAAAACCGCCAAATCCGCCTCCTCCACCGCCTCCCGGGCCACCTTGCGGCGCAGGTGTAGCTTGGGGATTGGGACGTGTGCAGTTGATCGTCCTGACGGTCGCTCCGGCCGAATCCTGTATCGTGATCGCGATGGATTCACGTTCACCAAGCGGTTCTTTGAGATAAAAGTTGATCATCGCTCCGTTTGGCGGATTCTGGCCGTAAAACGCCTTGTCCGACGTAAGCGGCTTGTTGCTCCAGGTCCTCCAGTTTATCGCCTGACGCGTATCAAATAGATAAATACTCTCGTTCAGCACGCTGTCATTCATCTGTTGGAGTGGGGTAATGTCATCCATGATCCAGATCGAGCGCCCGTGCGTGGCGAGGATCAGATCGTTATCACGCGGGTGGATCAAGATGTCATCGATCGGAACTGTCGGCAGATTCTGTTTGATCTGCGTCCAGTTGCCGCCACGATCGTAAGAGGCGAACAGGCCAAATTCGGTGCCGACAAACAGCAAGCTCGTGTTACGCGGATGTTCACGGATGACGCTGACGATGCCGTTGTTTTGCGGCAGATTTGAGGCGATAGACCGCCAGGTCTCACCGAAATCGGAGGTCACATAGACATAGACCTTGAAATCGCCCATGCGGTGGCCGTCAAATGTCACGTAAGCCGTCGCTTCGTTTTCACGCGAGGCAACGACGCGGCTGACGTAAGTTCCCTTGGGCAATCCGGGTACTTTATCTACAACATTTTTCCAGGTCTGGGCGTCACGAGTTATCTGCAAATTGCCATCGTCGGTTCCCGCCCATAGGACATTTCGGTTGACCGGCGACTCGGAAATAGTCGTGATCGCGGGATATTGCTGCACTCCGTCGTGACGAGAACGCGAGTTTTTATCCGGAGCCTTGCCCATGATCAGCAAACTGTTGCGCACGACATTGGTGGTCAGATCTACGCTACCGACCTTTGTCCAACTATCGCCGCGATTGGTCGATTTGAACATGAAGTTGCCGGCGTAGTAAATGGTATTTGGATCGAAAGCTGAGATAACGATCGGTGAATTCCATTGAAATCTGTATTTTTGCTCGCCTTCTTCTTCGATCGGACGAATACGTTTGCTCTCACCCGTCTTCACGTTAATACGAAAAAGATTTCCGTCTTGCGATTCGCCATAGACGATGTCCGGGTCATTCGGGTCAGGTTGTGCGAAAAATCCATCTCCGCCGCCGACCATGTACCAATCGCTGTTCGCAATACCCTGCGGATTTGTGGTCATGCTTGGGCCGCACCAAGTGTTATTGTCTTGCAGGCCACCGCAAACCTTGTATGGCACGCTGTTGTCGGCGCCGATCTCATAAAACTGTCCGAGCGGAATTGTGTTGGAATAGTCCCAGGTGCGACCGCGATCATAAGAAATATTGATCCCGCCGTCATTGCCCTGAATGATGTGATTCGAGTCGTTAGGGTTGATCCAGATGCCGTGTGTGTCGGCGTGGGGGGCACGAGAAAAATTGCTGCTCCACGTCTTTCCGCCGTCCTCTGAATACTGCATGGCAACGCCCGCAAGCCACAACCGCTGGTCGTTATTGGGATCGACCTTAAGTTTCGAGAAATACATTGGACGAGGGACAGCGGCGATCTCGGCCATCTTGGTCCATGTTTCCCCCTTATCGTTAGAACGATAGACGCCGCCATTCGCGTGTTCGATCGTCGCATAAACGATATTTGTGTCTTTCGCATAGATCGCGATCGAATTGCGTCCGGTCTCGGTCAACCCGTCCGGGCGGGGCGTCGCGGCGTTTTCGGTATCGTACGGCATACCCTTTATTATCTTGGTCCACGTATCGCCGCCGTCGATCGATTTATAAAGAGCACTGCCCTCGCCACTGCCGTTAAAGCCAAATACCGTTCGACGGCGTTGGTACATTGCAGCGTAGAGCACCGTCGGGCTCGCGGTATCGACAACGAGCTCAGTCGCACCGGTGTCATCATTTACCTTTAGAACGTGTGTCCATGTTTTCCCGCCGTCCGTTGTCTTATAAACGCCGCGCTCAGGACTCGAACTCCAAAGTTTGCCGGTCGCCGCGACCCAGACGATATCGGGATTTGTCGGATGGATAACGACACGAGCGATGTGATGTGTTTCCGGCAGACCCATGTTTTTCCAGGTCTTTCCGGCGTCCATCGATCTATAGACACCGTTGCCCCACGACGAGCTTTGGCGGTTGTTCGACTCGCCCGTTCCCGCCCACACTATCTGAGGATTTGATGGAGCGATGGCCACGTCACCAACGCTCGGTACCGCTTCTTTATCGAATATTGGCGTCCACGTTGTGCCACCGTTCACCGATTTCAAGATCCCGGCACCGGCCATCGCGGCGTAGATAACCCGCGTATCCTGTAGCGAGACCTCAATGTCATTGACGCGTCCGCCCATCGTCGCCGGGCCGATCTCGCGAAAACGCAAACCCGCCATCGCACTTTGAAGCGTCTTTTTCGTCGCCGGAGTGGGTGTCGGTAAGGCAACGGCTTTTGGTTTATCCTTTGGCTTTTCCTGGGCCACAGAAAAAGAAACGGCGGTCAGTAGTAATAACGAGCAAATGCAAACCTGCCAGGTCGCACGAAGAATTTTCATGATCTTTTTATATCCTCAAGATAGAAACGAAGTTGTATCGGCTGTATTTTCAACAGCGGTAAATGTTATTGGAACGCTAACAATTTAGGACAGTAACGCTAGATAAGCAACTAATACGGGGCGTAGAAGCGGAAGTTTACAAAATTTTACAAAGACGGAGAGCCGAAATATTAAGAAATTCTAATGGAAAGGCCGAATTTTGGGCAATAAAGTCTAATTAGCAGCCAAGATCATTAATTTTCAGCGATTTTCTAGCGTGTCGTTTTGCAACAGCCTGGCAGATCAAAAATGCAATTCTGGTCGCGCGACGAGTCACAGTCGACTTGTGAAAGCATTCTGGTCAGTGTTTGACAGGTGTATCAAAAAACCAATAACGCTGTTTTCGCCCGCTTTTCTCCACATCGCCGCGTCACCCGTAAACAAGCATTCCTCCACAGCCGCCGCACCGCCGCACGGACCGTCGTCCCCATCTCAAGCACTCACTGAGGCGGTTCCATCACTGCATTACACGCCTTACAGGTTCGCAAATTTTCGTCGCCGTAGAATTTTTTGAAAACGCCTTGGAACTGGGTGGTGATGTCCCCAAGCTGAAAATATTCTTCGTAGAGCTTTTCGTTGCAGTTTTCGCAAAACCAGAGCAGCCCGTCGAGTTCGCCTTCGCGGCGCTTCCGTTCGATGACGAGGCCGATGGTGTTGGCACCACGGATCGGATTATGCGGAATACGCGGCGGGAGCAGGAACATCTCGCCCTCGCGGATCGATACCTCGACCGCTTTGCCGTCTTCTTGGATCTGCACCTTGAGATCGCCTTCGAGCTGGTAAAAAAGCTCTTCACCCTCGTCCCAGTGATAGTCTTTGCGCGAATTTGGCCCGCCTACGACCATTACGATAAAATCGTCGTCGTTATACACGCACTGATTCCCGACCGGCGGTTTGAGTAGGTGCCGGTGCTCGTCGATCCATTGTTTGAAATTGAAAGGGCGTCTGATTTGCATAATATGTTTGCAGAATATGATAGCTCAGGTTGTTCCACAACAGTATACAATCAAAGAAATGAAACTAAGATCGAATGAGCCGTTTTGGCTGGTCAAAAATGGCCTCATTGACTCATATCCGTCGCTCGACGGCGATATCGAGACCGATATTCTGGTTGTCGGCAGCGGTATTACGGGCAGCTTGATCGCCCATCGCTGCGTTGCCGAGGGTTACAAAACCACGCTTATCGATCGACGCGAGATCGCCCATGGCAGCTCGTCGGCAACGACATCGATGCTTCAATACGAGATCGACACTCCGCTGTGGCAGCTCATCGAGATGATCGGCGAACGCGGTGC
>JBGTII010000192.1:0-15814 GCA_041745735.1 Pyrinomonadaceae bacterium
ATGAGGCGCAAAAACGCCTTCGTGAAGCAAATCACGGCCTTGACGAGGCGATCTACGCAGATCTGGTCAATGACGCTGATGTACAGGCTCGTTTGAAAGCGTTGCAGCTTGCTCAGGCTGAGGTTGCCCGGATCAGGTTTATGAATGAGCTGTCGGTACGTAAGATACTCACGCCGGATCAACTAACCCGATTTCGCGAATTACGACAAAGATTTGAGCAGGCTAGGCAAAACATTGAGAGACGAAATATCAACCGAAAAGACCTAAAGCAAAACCGCGACGCATTTGCGCCGGGGCAGACGGGCCGGCCAAATGCTCAAAAGCCGTTGTAATTACAAATTAGTTTAATTACCATTTGACCGAAGGCTGAACATTTATGTTCGGCCTTTTTGTATGTTTGAAGTTTTGTTTGGGTTCGTTATATCCTTGAGCAGTCAAAGTTTCCAGCTTTTTTACCGATGAACTCGATCGCGAAATTTCTTTCCGAAGTGCAGGAGATTACCTTCTTACTGTGGCGCTCGATAAAGGGCCTATGGAAGGGGCCGCGATATTTTAAAGACATAATCGTACAGATGGATCGCATCGGGGTCGGCTCGCTTGGCATTGTTTCGCTCACGGGCTTTTTTACCGGAGGGGTACTCGTGCTACAAGCATTTCCAACACTCGAATACTATGGAGCACAGAGCAGCGCAGGGCAGAGTGTGGCTACATCGTTGATTCGGGAACTCGGGCCGGTTCTTACAGCATTGATGGTGGCCGGGCGAGTGGGCTCGGCCATTTCTGCCGAATTGGGATCCATGGTGGTCTCTCAACAGATGGACGCTATGCGTGCACTCGGGACGTCGCCGGTTCGCAAACTCGTCACGCCGCGCATCATTGCGTTGCTGATTACGTTGCCATTGCTTACTTTTTCAGCGGATCTGGTTGGTATAATTGGTGGAGGTTTGGTGGCTCAACAGATCTATGGCCTTGACCCGAATCTGTACATACAGTCTGCTAAGGTAGGAATTGCTATGACTGATCTTATCGGCGGTATGGTCAAACCGATCGTTTTTGGCCTAATTATCGGATTAATATCATGTTATAAAGGCCTTAACACGACCGGCGGGACCGTCGGCGTTGGCCAGTCCACGACGAGCGCTGTAGTTACGGCGTCGGTCAATATCATTATCGCTGATTTTTTCTTGTCGAAAATATTACAAAGTTTGTTTAGTGCGACGATCTTTTAGAAACGATGTCACTTGATCTTCAAAATGATCATTTCCACCAAGCATTCGAGGAAGGCGTTCCGGTCGAAGACGAGGTCGTGCGTCCCGCGATCGAATTTCGGGATGTTGAACTCGCTTTTGATGACCAAGTCATACTCGACAAGGTAAATTTTACCGTCCGCCGAGGCGAGACCAAGATCGTGCTTGGCGGGTCGGGCAGCGGTAAATCAACGATCATCAACATGATCCTCGGCCTACTCAAACCCGACGCGGGAGCGATCCTGATCGACGGCGAGGATGTCACGGAATATGACGATCAGGAAATGATGCGTATCCGTAAGAACATTGGCATGGTCTTTCAAGAGGGTGCATTGTTCGATTCCCTGTCGGTTTATGAAAATGTTGCATATCGCCTTCACGAAGAAAACGTCGAAGAGGACGAGGTGGAGCATGAGGTTGTCCGAATGCTGCAGTTCGTCAATCTAGAAGACGCCATCGATAAGATGCCATCCGAGCTCTCGGGCGGTATGCGCCGCCGCGTAGGCATCGCGAGAGCACTGGTCGGTAATCCAAGCATTATACTTTTTGACGAACCGACGGCCGGTCTCGATCCCCCGACAGCACGCACCATTTGCGAGCTTGCGATTAAACTTAGAGACCTTGAAGATGTATCATCTATTTTTGTAACGCACGAGATGAATAATCTCGAATATTTATCATCCGAATACGCGACGCTCGACTGCGAAGGCGGGGTGCATTTTGAGCATGAGGGCGATCGCTTATGTCTACTCAATACAGAGGTGATAATGCTCAAAGAGGGCGATATCATCTTTAGCGGTAAAGATGAACAGCTTCGTCAGACCGAAGACCCATATATTCGCCGGTTCCTGAGAGGAAAATAAATGCCGAGAAGCAATCAGAAACTAACATTTAGCGAGCTGCGAGTGGGGATCTTTATGTTTGCCGCTCTCGTGATCACTGGCTTTTTGATCCTCAATTCGAGCGGCGATTTTAACCCGTTCGAGAAAAAGATGCGGCTCAAAGCCCGTTTTATCAGCGCGGACGGACTGCGTAAGGGCAGTGACGTTCAGCTTGCGGGTGTATCGATCGGCAAGGTTGACGAGGTGGTTTTCCTGGCTCCCGACGCTCCAAATGGCGAACGTGTCGAAGCAACATTTTTGGTCGTACAGGAACTCGACAAAAAGCCTATCACGGAATTGATACGGACTGACTCGACCGCTCAGCTTGTCGCGACATCAATCCTAGCGAACGACAAGATGATCAATATAGTTCCGGGCACGACCAAAGGGCAACCGGTGGGCGACAATGCGATCCTTGCCTCGACGGCATCTGCGTCGTTAAATCAGCTTACCTCGACCGGTAACGACCTGCTTACACAGATAAACAGACTCGCGATTCCCGCAAACGAGATCTTGCAAAAAGCAAACCAAGGTGAAGGCACACTTGGTCGGATCGTGAATGACGACGCACTCTACGAGAGTTTGAATACGACCATTAACGAAGCCAAGAACACGATCGATAAGATAAATAATGGACGTGGTACTGCCGGCAAGCTCGTCAATGACCCCGCGTTGTACGATAGCCTTAATAGAACGATCGCAAACTTAGAATCCATAGCGGCTGATGTCAAAGGCGGTCGCGGCTCGGCGGGAAAATTCGTCAACGACGACGCTCTTTACAACGAGACCCGCGACGCAATTGCTGATCTGAGAAAGTCTGCCGCAAAGATCAACGAGATCGCCGACGATGTTAAATCAATAACCGTTGATCTTAAGGACGGTAAAGGATCGGCCGGAAAACTCCTCAAAGACGAAAAGCTTTATGAAGACGCTCGAGCGGCAATAGAGAAATTCAACTCAATGTCATCGAGACTTGACGCGATCCTCGCCGACGCTCAGGCGGGCAAAGGCACACTTGGAAAATTTCTCACCGACGAAACTCTTTACAACAGCATCAATCAGACCGCATCGAACGTGAATCAGTTCACCAGCGAAGGAACTAAACTCCTATACGATTTTCGTCAAAATCCCAAAAAATTCCTCCGAATCAAACTCGCCTTGTTTTAGTGACCCGAATCGAATAGACCATGTGAGCAGGTTGCTCGCCTAGAGTGATCCGCAAGTTTTACGAAGGCTTCGCGTTCAGATAAGCATGAAAACCCTTATCTTTTTATTTATCGTCTCGTTGTCGTGTTCGGCTGCTGGCAGCAATTTATACGCACAGCGTTGCGGCGAAGGTACTAATCAGATCACGATTTACGTGCGTAACGGCCAAAATGCGATCAACCCGAGATATCAACTCTATCCCGCGTCACCGATCCGTTACAAGGACGAAAAAGGAACGATGAGAAAGCTCGAATTTGTTGCAGAGTATTTGAGCACGACGTTTTTTCCATACGAGCAGGTATACTTTTCGCGTTGGTGGATCAGGCCGAAATTGGTCAAAGCTCAGCATGCAGAGGCTTTTATAAAAAGCTATGATCCAAAACATTTTGAGCAGCCGGTAGTCGGTGTTTCCCGTGAAACGCCATTACCTCTCACCGGAAAGGTGGCCGGCGATTCGATCAGCTTTCATACCTATGAAACCGACGATGTTCCCTACCTCTTGAAAGTATGGGCGGATAATTACGAACCGGTGTTCGTGCTCGAAGCCCATCGCGGCGGATGCTCGCGAAACAATAATGTACTGCTCACGACGCCCGTCAGGTCACGGTGACCTACCTTTTTGCGTCCCAGAGCCTGAAATGTATTTTCAAAGATCTATGCGTCCCAGAGAAGGGACAGTGGAAATGGTAAAAAGTGAAAAGGTGAAAAAGTTTGCGTCCCAGAGAGATACAAGTGGAAATGAACAAAAAGGTGAAGGGCTTTGCGTCCCAAGATTTCAAATCTTTTTCCCTATAGGACATTTTCACTTTTTCACATCGAAGGGCGAGCCCCGTCCCAGGGTTTGCGGCGTTTGCTTTTGAATGTGAATTGAAACACAAGGCGACCCATACGGCTGCAACTCACACCGGATCGCATCTGCCATGTACCTTCGCGCCATTTCGGAATCCGGCACGATCGAATAGCTTGGGACTGGCCCGGCGACTGTCACGTCATAGAAAACAGCGGGTTCGAGTTCTGGCCATTGGCTAAGACGCATCGCTATCGGCACCCTCCGCCCCGGCCCGAAACGGCTGTCCGTCAGATTTGCGCAGACGCTCTCTACGAAGGCTGCCTTTTCGTTGAATGGCATCTTTGGCAGACTGACGAATAATGGTTTTGGGCTGTTGGCGGCTGATGTTCGACGGATAAGATTCTGGTACATGACCCCAACTTAGCATCAACAGCGAACGAATGAAATGCCATTTTGCGGGGTTTGATGCATTATGCGGATTTTGCGGATCTTTCTCGTTTTGAGGTGTTTTGCGGGTTTTGTCATCAAAATAAGTTTCTGCAAGTCTCAACCTATCGCTCGTTCCTAATACTACAAGGTACTAACCAGCGTGAAAATTAACATTTAGGAGGATCTTATGAAACGGACGATTTTAGGATTGGGGCTTGTCTCGCTGCTTGGGATGAACGCGTTTGCGTCGGTCTATATCAAGTATTACAACAAGGACTCGCAAAAGTGGGTATTCAAGGTAAAAAAGGATGGTACTACGACGGAGGTTACGTTTAACGGCTCGACCAGCGGAGCGACCACCATTGGCGGTAGCGGGACCAAGGCGGTCGTTACGACAAAATGCGGCGATGTCGAGATCAGCGATAATGCGAAGATCGAGATCAAAGACGGCTGTATCAAGTTTGTTAACTAAGACTTAAGCCCATTAATAAACAAAAAGGCTGACAGAGCAATAAGCTTTGTCAGCCTTTTTGATGATGGTGCTCAGGGGGGGACTCGAACCCCCACGGATTACTCCACACGCCCCTCAAACGTGCGCGGCTACCAATTACGCCACCTGAGCAAGAATTTCAAATTTCGAATTTCGAATGACGAATTTCGAATTGCAGAAAAAAACTATTTGTTCGCCGGTGCGTTCGTGGCAGGGGCATTTTCCGCAGGAACTGCCGGTGCAGCGTTTGCCGGGGCGGGCACAGCTGTATTGGCGTTCGTATCAGCCGTCGGGACCGCAGCATTAGCATTTGCATCAGCCGTGTTTGCGTTTGACTCGACATTTGCCGCCGGTGTATCAGGATTGCTACTAAGGACCGAGGTGTTACCAGTCAAAGCCGGCATTGCGAGCATCAGGGCCGACAGCATAAATGTCGCCGCCGCTGTGATCGTCACTTTGGACAGGACGGTCGCAGTACCGCGAGGGCTAAACGCCGAACTCGACACGTTGCTTGTAAACAAAGCTCCAGCGTCCGTCTTACCGGGCTGCAGCAAAACCGCAGCGATCAGCACGATGCACGAGAGAAAAAAGATTCCGTATAAAATATAAACCATCGTAATAAGTGAAAAGTGAAAAATGAAAAGTGAAAAACTAAAAGATTCTCACCTAGCGTAATTCACAATATTTGCAAAAGATTCGGCTTCCAAACTGGCTCCGCCGACCAATGCACCGTCAACGTCCGTTTGCGACATCAGTGTCGCAATGTTATCCGGTTTGACCGATCCGCCATATAGTATTCGCGTTTTGTCTGCGATCTCATTTCCATGCATTTCTGCAACCGTCCGGCGGATGTGTGCGTGCATTTCTTGAGCCTGTTCAGGCGTCGCGGTTTTACCCGTTCCGATCGCCCAGACAGGCTCGTAAGCGATAATGATACGTTCCATGTCGGCAACTGTCAAACCGTCCAAGCCTTTGACTAACTGGTCTTTGACCACCGTTTCGGCCTGTCCGCCTTCCCTTTCCCCTAACGATTCGCCCACGCAAACGATCGGTTTCAGCCCCGCCGCGAGCGCCGCGTTTGTCTTTTGATTGACAGAGTTGTCGGTCTCGCCATAAAACTGCCGCCGCTCTGAGTGGCCGATGATCACATGCGAACAGCCGACATCCTTTAGCATCGTCGGGGCGATCTCGCCGGTGTGGGCACCAAAATCATTTTGGGTTGCGCAATTCTGTCCGGCGACGTGGATATTTGAACCCTCGAGGCGATCCGCAACCGTCTTTAACGCTGTAAAGACGGGAGCGATGACAACGTCGCAATGATTTGCATTGGCGACAAGCGGTTTTAGTTCGAGTGCTGTGTTAACCGCTTCGCCGAGCAGTTTATACATCTTCCAATTACCTGCGATCACTGGTTTTCTCATTTATTCAATTTAGCAATATTTCGATGAACGGGACGTGTAAATATTTATCACTATTGATAAATTGGCTCTAGTGCAACATGGGACGTTTGATCAGCCCGCCTTGAACATCGGATAGAGTATGTGTGGTTACGAACGCCTGAGTATCAATGCTGTAAATAAGCGATTTTACACTACCGATCTCAAGGCGCGTTATAACGCAGTAAAGTATCGATTGGTCGCCGTCAACGTGTCCCGTACTACCCATCCCACCTTGGCCCCTAAACACGGTTACCCCGCGACCTAATCGTTCGATCATAGCATCCTTGATCTCATCGCTGAACTGGGAAATGACCGTAACGGCCGTATATTGCTCGACGCCGTGAAGCAAGAAATCGATCGTCTTTGATGCCGTGGCATAGGTCAGGATGGAATACATTGCCGATTCAATGCTTAGAAAGAATGCGGCCGCAATAAAAATAAAGACATTCAAGATCAGGATTACATCGCCCACCCGCAGCAAATGGCTTTTCCGGCTTACCAGCAACGCAGCGATCTCCGTGCCATCCAGTACCGCACCACCTCGAATTGCCAACCCGATGCCCGCACCGATAAACAAGCCGCCAAAAACGGCTGTTAGCAGTTTATCAGGTGTCACATCAGGAAACTCAACGAGAAAAAGACACAGCGACAGCGATGCAATGGCAAGAGTGCTCTTAAGGGCAAATTTCACGCCGATCTGACGTAAGCCGAGGGCAATAAACGGTAGATTAATAATTAATAATAGGACAGATAGCGGGAACCCGAGCACGTCGGACACCAGCATTGAGATACCCGTTACGCCACCGTCGATGAAGCGGCTCGACAACAAAAAGCCCTTTAGCCCAAAGGCCGCCGAAATTATACCGAGAATTATAAGAATGGCACTGCGGGCCTCTTGCAACAAGGTCTTCATTTAAGTCTTGTCACGATTTTATCACAGACGGAGAGTCGGTTTGCGGACGCCGCAGATATAAGAGGACACTTCTAACTGGAGGAACTATTTGTCGTCTAGAGCGGCGACGCCGGGTAGCGTATCACCGGCAAGGAACTCAAGCGTCGCACCGCCGCCGGTCGAAATGTGACTGATCGTATCGGTAAGTCCCGCCTGATTGACCGCCGAGACCGAATCGCCGCCGCCGACGATCGATGTTGCACCCTTTTCTGTTGCCGCAGCTACGGCCTTTGCGATCGCGACGGTGCCCTCGTCAAAAGGTTTTTCTTCGAACATACCCATCGGGCCGTTCCAGACAATGGTCTTGGCTCCCTCGAGAGCCTTTTCAAAGATAACGGCAGTCTCGACGCCGATATCGAGCCCGACGAGGCCCGTGTTTGTGAACGAGATCGGGATCGTCTTGCGGGAATTCAACGGATCGTATGAGTCGACGACTTGATGATCGGTGGGCAGTATCAGCTCGACACCGGCATCCTTAGCCATCTTTTCCATCTCAAGAGCCTTTGGCATCATATCGTCCTCGACAAGCGATTTACCTACCGTAAAGCCCTGTGCCTTAAAGAATGTATATGCCATTGCGCCGCCGATAAGCAGCTTATCGACCTTGCGTTTGATCAGCGATTCGATGACCGGGATCTTGTCTGAGACCTTTGCCCCGCCTAGGATTGCAACGAACGGACGCTCAGGGTTGTGCAGGGCTTTGCCGAGGAAATTCAGCTCTTTTTCCATCAACAGTCCGGCAACGCAGTCCTCTACATAATGCGTGATGCCTTCGGTCGATGCATGGGCACGATGCGCCGTACCGAAAGCATCGTTGACATAAACATCAACGTTGGCCGCGAGCTGCTTGGCGAAACCGGGATCGTTCTTTTCTTCCTCGCCGTGCAGCCGAAGATTTTCGAGCAAAAGGATGTCCCCGGGGTTCATCTGCGCAACTGCGGCATTCACATCGTCGCCGATACAATCATCTGCAAATGCAACATTTAGCCCATCTAACTTAGATAAATACTCAAACACTGGGCGAAGGCTGTATTTCGCTGCATTATAGGGTAAACCCTTTTCCTCGGCTTTCTTTTTGTCTTTGAGAGGGCGGCCGAGATGCGATGCAAGGATGATCTTTGCACCCTGTGCGACAGAGTATTTGATCGTCGGCAATGCTCCGAGGATGCGCGTGTCGTCAGCGACCACGCCATCTTTTATCGGCACGTTAAAATCCACTCGGATTAAAACCCGTTTCCCCGCAATATCTACATCTTTAATGGTTTTTTTGTTCATCTTAAAATAAATGAACCCACCCACTGATGCAGGTGGTTCTAATTGTTGCCAATGGTTTTCAAGGTTATTTGAGGCCGACCTGCGATTTCGACATTACCTTGTCATTTTTGAATGATAGAATGATCGATTTGTATCGTTCGCCTTCCCATTTGTTCACTGAAAAACTTGTCCCGCCGCCGACCGAACTACTGATCTCAGTTCCCTTGCCGCCCAGGATGCGCTCAACTTCGGTCCTGGATGTACCTATCTTGATCTGCTGATACTTTTCCATCGACACATCGTATTCACCTTTGTTCACAGGCGTCGACGATGGCGAATACGGAGTTGCAGCTGGTGGCGGTGTCGTCTCCTTCTTTTTACCCAAATCGGCCAATTTGCTTGGGCAGGAGCATCCGATCACAACCAGTAATAAGATCGAAGATATCAGTCCGAACGCATTTTTCATCCATTTCTCCCGAAAGAACTACTGCTCAAAGCTCCACATACCTTTCGCGGCGATAAATTTGACCAGATCGCGAACACGGCACGAGTACCCCCATTCGTTGTCGTACCACGACAAGACCTTGATACATGTGCCGCCGATCACTTTAGTATTGTCGGCATCGACGATCGAAGAGTTTGAATTTCCCTTAAAATCGATCGAGACAAGGGGCTCCTCAGAAAACGCTAGAATGCCCTTAAGGGGCCCGTTGGCAGCCGCTTTGAGCACATTGTTGACCTCTTCGGTTGAGGTTTCCTTCTCTACGTTCATCACTACATCAACGAGGGAAACATTAGGGGTCGGAACGCGAACCGAGATGCCGTCAAACTTGCCTTTTAGGTCCGGGATGACGAGTGCAACAGCTTTGGCGGCCCCGGTCGAGGTCGGTATCATCGACAACGCGGCGGCACGGGCACGACGCAGATCTTTGTGCGGCAGATCAAGCAGCTGCTGGTCGTTGGTGTAACTATGAATGGTGTTCATCAGGGCATTTTTAATGCCAAATGTCTCGTGAATGACCTTTGCGACCGGTGCGAGACAGTTTGTCGTGCATGACGCGTTCGAAATGATGTGGTGCTCGTCGGCGTTATACATATTTTCATTAACGCCTAGCACTATGGTTACATCTTCGCCCTTTGCGGGTGCGGAGATTATCACCTTTTTCACGCTGCCCCCAAGATGCTTGCGGGCGTCATCTGCGTTTGTAAAATGCCCGGTCGATTCGATGACGATATCTGCACCGACCTCATCCCAAGGGATCTGCGAGGGGTCTCTTTCGCTAAAAACTCGAAACGAATCGCCGTCGACAGTGATCGTGCCGTCACCAGCAGTGATGCTCTGCTTCAAATTACCCATTACCGAATCGTATTTGAGCAGATGAGCAAGCGTCTTTGTATCGGTGAGATCATTAACCGCGACGAGATCGATATCCGGGTCACCAAGCCACGTTCTGAGAACGCTGCGGCCAATGCGCCCAAACCCGTTTATGCCAACTTTAATAGCCATTTATATTTAGGATCCTCCACAAAATTGCGTATATTAAAGCTTGAAGATACCGCAATCCAAAGCAAATTTCAAAGTATGCCGTTTTCGACGGTAGATTGCCGTGGAGTGAGATTGTTGAAACAAACGCAAATTGGAGTCGTAGTAACGGTTTAAGTTTTTATCAGTAATTCATAATATTAATTAGTCCGTTTCGGAGCTATAGATAATGAAACTTTGGCGATCTCGCACTATTCTTTTACTCAGCGTTGTTTTCGCAATGACTGCGTTCTCGGTACATACGTTCGCTCAGGATACGCAGGTCGCAAAGAAAATCGGCGAAGTGCGGAATGTCGTATTTGTTCCTGATAGCAAAACGGGAGATGAAGTGGAGACGACTACAAAGCCGCTCGCCTACACGCCGTCAAATCTAAATCGTGTCGGAGTACAGACCGCGCAGCCGATACCGATCTCGCTAAACGAGGCGATCCGACGATCGCTTGAGAGCAACAATGATATCGAGGTTTCGCGTGGAGATGTCCGTTTTCAAGAAACGCAGGTTAGAAGTTTGAGCGGTGTTTATGATCCGGTGTTTACGTTTTCACCAAACTTTTCGCGTAGTTCGACTACTGGCTCAGCGGCGACCAAGGATTTTCGAGTCAACTCAAATTTGGGCCAGTTCATACAACGAGGCGGCGGTAATTACCAGGTCTTTTTCAATAATCAGAGAACCGAAAATGCCTTTGCTCAGGCACAAGTAAGCTCCGGTGCGGTGACGAGCGGCAACAGCGCGATCTATTCGTCAAGTCTGGGTGTTAACTACACCCAACCGCTGGCACGTAACTTTAGGATCGACAGCAAACGTCTAGCGATAACGATCGCGAGAAAGCGGCTAGAGCAGAGTGATTCGGATTTTCGACTTCAGGCCACCTTTACTGTCACGTCAGTTCAGAGAGCATACTGGGATTTTGTTTTTGCTTTACGTAATCAGCAAAATCAGGTTGCTAACGTAAATCTTGCAAAGGAAAACCTTCGCCAGATCGAGGCAAAGATCGAGGCCGGAGCAGCCGCTCCGCTTGAGAAAGCTGAGGTTGCGACAGAACTTGCAAACCGCGAAGGGGATCTTTTGGTTGCGACTCAACAGGTGTCGATCGCAGAGAATGCGTTAAAGCAACTTATCCTGCGTGACCCACTATCACCCGAGTGGTCGCAGACGTTTGTCCCAACGGACAAACCGGCATTTGATCTCGATCCGCTCAACCTTAACGATGCGATGAAAGACGCGATGGATAATCGGTTTGAGCTTCGTCGGTTAAAGCTGCAGAAAGAGATCAATACTGAAGACATTAAGTTTTACAAAAATCAGACCAAGCCGCAGATCGACCTAAACACGACGTTTTCGCTCGACGGCCTCGCCCTCGGCGGTACAAACTCAGGGTCAACCTCTAATTTGCTGACGAGCGCGCAGGATCTGTTTCTATTTAACTCGCTTAATGCGACCAGGGCATCAGTAATGCCAGCCCTTCCCGTACTCGTAAATCCGTCGGTCAATATCCCGCCTTCGCCATCGTTTCTTTTTGGCGGATTTAATCGCTCGACGGCAAATATGTTTCGAAGCGATGCTCCTAACTTTTCCATCGGGGCAACGATCTCATTCCCGCTGAGGAATCGCACAGCGAAGGCTAATCTTGACGGAGCCCAGATCCAACGGGAGCAACTTGATGCACAATTACGCGGCCAAGAACAAACGGTAATTGTTGAGGTCCGCAATGCTGTACAGGCGGTGGAAACATCGCGTCAGCGTGTATTGACCGCCCGTCGTGCCCGCGAGAATGCCGAGATACAACTTGACGGCGAGCGTAAGCTTTATGATGCGGGCCGGTCAACGACCTTTATTCTCTTTCAGCGTGAAAACTCTTTGACCAACGCACGCAACGCCGAGATCCGGGCTGAAACGGACTATAATAAGGCGATCGCGGATCTCCAGCGTGTCACCTCAACAGCGTTCCGTGCCAATAATATCCTGGTAGATTCGCCGGTCGTTATTAAATAGACTGCTGAGTGATATCTATTTTTCAACAGTGCCGCATATGCGGCACTTTTAGTTTTTTGATAAGTCTGCGAAAATCCTAGACGTGAAGATCTCGGCTGTAATTATTACTTTCAACGAGGAAGAGAAGATCGCTAACGCTATTCGCTCGGTGGCTTGGGCGGATGAGATACTCGTTGTCGATTCAGAAAGCACCGATCGCACTCGCGAAATCGCTAGTGAGCTTGGTGCTCGTGTCTTAATAGAGAAATGGCGAGGGTTTTCCGGCCAGAAACAGTTTGCTACCGATCAGGCGTTATTTGATCACGTTTTTAGTCTCGACGCCGATGAACGAGTATCTGAGAGATTGAAAGCTGAGATAGTACAGATCCGCGATTCTGGCATCGGGTCCGACGGATATCGAATTCCCCGGTTATCGACATATCTAGGACGTGAGATCCGCCATAGCGGTTGGTATCCTGACCGGCAGCTTCGTTTTTTTGATCGGACAAAAGCCCGTTGGAAAAATGTAGCTGTTCACGAATCGATAGACATGGTAGAAGGCTCCACGGTTTCCCAACTCTCCGGTGACATTTTTCATTTCAGCGTAGACAGCATCAAACAGCACGCGGATATGATAAATACGCGGTATGCCCCACTCTCGGCGGAGGCGATGTTTGCCCGCGGTACCCGTACTTCCCCGCTAAAGATCGCTCTTTCTCCAGTGGTTACATTTCTCCAGACCTATCTGATCAAAGCGGGCTTTCTCGATGGCTTTGGGGGACTCGTAATATCCTATTTCGCGGCTTACAACGTATTTCTAAAACATCTGCTACTCTGGGAGCGGCAGAACCAAGAGAATTAGCAGCAATTTACAACTTAATTCGATGTAAACACATCGAATCTTCCAAAAGCCCTCGCTTTGCGTTATATTTTATTTAAGCATGAGCCCAGTTGTTTCGGAATTATGAAAACCTCTCTATTAGCCGTCACTCTAATCGCAGTGTCGGGCACATTGGCGTTTGCTCAAAAGGGCGTCGATACCCAGACGCAGACGATAAAAGATAGTGGCAACAAAGTAACAACGCGGACTAGTGATGTTACTCGTTCGTTTGATTGGGGCAAAGGAAAGACAAAGGTTCGTCAGCGTCTCGCCAATCCATATAGGCTCGCGGCTCGCCGGGATGTTTTGATCGAATCGATCATCGATACTCTGCGTGAGCAAAAGATCGTAGTTGACGAGGCGTCGTCGAGATTAAAGGACGGCATCATTATCACGCAGCCTTTTGTCTTTGCTAAAGGCTCGGTCATTACACAAAACGAACTGACCCGGTACGCGATCCTTGATTCGTCCGACTCCGCATGGATGCGTGGCCAATATACTTTGACTATAGAGGTGCAGTCCATCGACGGTGTCCAGAACAATGTATCGGTAAATGCCAAGATCGAGGGGCGTGCGGGTAACGGGTTGATGTCCGAATGGGTAACAGTACGCAGTTCAGGCGTGGCTGAGGATGAATTTCTCGCTAAATTGGTCGAAGTGGTAACGGGTAATTCGCCCGATCCGGTGCAGGATACTGACAAATAGTTTATTGGTAGGTGATATGTCGCTGGCATTTCGAACAATTCTGACAATATTTACCGTCGCAATCTTTTGCGGCGCTGGCTTTTCGCAGGGTAACGGCGCGGATAACCGCACCTCGGTCTTTGATGGACCGGAAAAAGACGAACGTCCTAAGAATATAAAAGAAAAGCTAGTCGAGATGCAGATCGAAAAAGATAAGAAAGACCACGATGAGATGGTCGCACGCGGCGAAGAGGCTGTAAAAATCTCGGGTGAACTTGAAACGTCATACGCCGAAAAGGGGTCGTTGACTGATAAAGACATCATAAAACTCGAACGTGTGGAAAAGCTTGTAAAAAAGATCCGATCTGAATTAGGCGGCGATGATGATGATGCGGGTGCAAACTCAAATAGCGTAATTCAATCTGGCGGCAAGGGCTTTCTCGCTGAGGCGATCGATTCGCTTAAATCGAGATCATCTGCATTGCTGGATGAGCTGAAAAAAACGACACGATTCACGATCTCCGCCGCGGCGATCACGACAACAAACGCCTTGTTGCGAATAACTAAGATCTTGCGTTTCCGACACTAGGCCGATCGCTTTCGTAATATGACAAAGCTCTTTTGTCTGACTTTCCTAATCTCTCTTCTCATTATCCCTAGAATTTTATTTGGACAAAAGGACGATGACGTCATCAGTGTCGATTCGTCGATCGTTGTGATGAATGTGGCGATCACTGATCCGTCCGGAAAAGCCGTTAGCGGGCTCACGCAGAGGCAGTTTCGCGTTTTCGAAGACGGCGTCGAGCAAGAGATCGTCACCTTTGAGACCGAAGAAACCCCCTTTGCCGCCGTGATCTTACTTGATACGTCCGGCAGCATGGAAGAGCGTGTTTCGCTCGCTCGATCCGCGGCGATACAATTTCTTGACGGTCTGCGCAGCGGCGATCTCACTGCCATCTATAATTTCGATTCAAAGGTTGAAATGGTCCAGGATTTTTCGAATAGCCGTGATATGCGAGAGCAGGTGTTCGATCTAAAGGCCAACGGCATGACGGCCCTAAATGATGCGATCTACAAGGCCGCCGAGGTTCTCTCAAAACGCCCGGAGAAACGCCGCGCGATCATTGTCCTGTCTGATGGTGCCGACTCGATCAGTAAAAGCAGTGCTGATAAGGCGTTAAAGGCTGCTCTGTCGATCAACGCGACGATCTACACCGTCGATATGTCTTCGCCGAACCTCAGACCTGAAGAAAGAGCCGGCAATAAAGGTGCACTTACAAAATTTTCTGAAAAGACCGGCGGGCGGTACGTCGCGACTCCGGGAGGTGTCGCGATGCGGGATGCTTTCAAACGGATCGTAGCTGAGCTTGGCGAACAATACACGATCGCCTATTCACCGACTAACGTGAAAAAGGACGGTAAATGGCGAGCTATTGAGTTGCGCATCTCCCGACCAAACCTTACCATTCGTACCCGCAAAGGCTACCACGCACCTAAGGGAAAGTAATAACGAATTTCAAATTACGAATTACGAATTACCTGAACTGAATTCGTAATTGATAATTCGTAATTCGTAATTTATTTGCTCGTTTTATTCTTCATTTTATCTTCGTGCCGTTCAGTAGCTAACTGGATCAGTTCATCAATAACCTGAGGAAAGGCTTTGCCCGTTCCCGCCCACATCTTTGGAAAACCGGAGGCATCGGTAAGGCCGGGCATGGTGTTGATCTCATTGACTAGCAAAGCTCCGTTGTCGCTGCGTAAAAAGAAATCAACGCGGGCGAGACCTGAGCCGTCTATGGCTTTGAAGGCAGTGACGGCCATCTGGCGGATCTTGTTGGATAGCTCGTCCGAGACCGGTGCGGGGACGACGAATTCGTTATTACCGGTGCCGGAGTATTTTTCGGTGTAATCGAGGAAAGCTTTCGAGCTGTCGCGGATAATGTATTCACCGGGCAAGCTCGCCTCGGGCGTATCGTTGCCCATAACCGCACATTCGATCTCACGCATTTCGAGGCCTTCCTCTACAATGATCTTGCGGTCGTAC
>JBGTII010000193.1:0-35685 GCA_041745735.1 Pyrinomonadaceae bacterium
TCCCAACTCAGAGCTGAGCGTCAGCGCAGGGACTAGCCAGACGTTGGTCGAAAAGATAATGCACGGTGAGACGGATATTGCCTTTGTCAGCCTGCCGGTCGAAAACTCGAGCATCACGACCGATCTGCTTTTTAGCGACGAGATCGTCGCTATCGCCCATCCAACACATCCGCTTGCCAAAAAACGAAGCATCAGTGCGGCTGACCTTGCGGAAGAGAAACTTATACTTGGCGAACGCGGCGGCAACACGCGGCGGATGATCGACGATTTTTTTAATGCCGCAAACGTCCGGCCAAATATCGTGATGGAGCTATCGCGGCAAGAGGCGATCAACCAGATGGTCGAAAACGACCTCGGCGTCGGCACCGCCGGAGCCAAGACCATCAACGACGAGATCCGCGAAGGCCGGCTCATCGCGTGGGAGATCGAGGGTGCGGATATCAACTGGGAACTCGGCCTTGCGAGGCTTCGCGGAGGCTATGTCTCGCCGATCGCAAAAGAATTCATGCGGCTGTGCAAAGAGAGCTTTGTCGAACGCAAAAAAGAGTTAAAAGCAAGGAAATGATGAAAGTGGTCAGTGGTCAGTGGTCAGTGGTCAGTCGCAGAACGTTTTTCGTTCTCGGTGTCCTCTGTGTTCTCTGTGGCTGTTCTTTTTCTCAGGGTTTGCCGGTCGCGGCTCCGCAGACGGTTGGGATGAATGCGGCGAAGCTCGATCAGATCGACGCTCTGGTTGCCAGCGACATCGCCGCGAAGAAACTGCCGGGAGCAGTCGTGCTGGTCGGGCACAAGGGGAAGATCGTTTTTCGCAAGGCTTACGGCAACCGCTCGCTGGTGCCGACGGTTGAGAAGATGACGGTCGATACGATATTTGATGTCGCTTCGCTAACCAAACCGATCGCGACCGCGACATCGATTATGATTCTCGTCGAGCAGGGCAAACTAAGGCTTTCAGACACAATCGGCAAATTTATCTTAGACATCGATGACGAGAACGCCAAAAAAGTTACCATCCAACAACTCCTGACACACACATCCGGTTACGCTCCCGATTTTGACCTACGCGAAAAATGGACCGGCCGCGACGGAATGCTCGCGGCACTGAAGAAAGAGAAGTTAAGGACCGCTCCAGGGACGAAATTTGTTTATTCCGATATCGGGTTTGTTGTTCTGGGGGAAATAATCGACCGGATAACTGACGAGTATCTGTTTGATTTTGCTGATGACAATATCTTTACGCGTCTCGGCATTCACGCGAACACCGGATTTTTCCCAGCTGGCGATTCGAGTCGTCAAAAAATGGAAACACCCGTTTTTGTTAGAACCCTTATTGAGTTTGAAAAAATCCGAAAGAAAACAGCTCCAACTGAAAATATTAAAGGACAACGCAACTATTTAGGTTCAACTTTCGACGGACTCGAAGAGGCCGGAAATGCGATCCTACGGGCCCAAGTTCATGATCCGACCGCGTTCCGCATGGGCGGCGTGGCCGGACACGCTGGACTTTTTTCAACCGCTGACGATCTTGCTCGATATTGCCAAATGATGCTGAACGGCGGAACGCTGGATGGGAAGCGGGTGATGTCGGCTCAGACGGTTGCGAAGATGACGGCTCCGATCGTAGTGTCGGAAGACGGAGCAACACGTGGGCTTGGGTGGGATATTAACACTTCGTTTTCGTCTAATCGCGGTGAGCTTTTTCCGCTTGGGTCGTTTGGGCATACGGGTTTTACGGGAACGAGTGTTTGGATCGATAGGGTTTCGCAGACGTTTGTTGTGTTCCTATCGAACCGCGTTCACCCTGACGGCAAAGGCGATGTCACGCCGCTACGGGCAAAGGTCGCGACGGTCGTTGCATCTGCGGTCGAAGACACGCCGGTCGAGATGTATCGGCTTGCCGAAAGCACTTACAATTCGGCGGTGGCCTCACAAGTTCAAAGTTTCAAGTTCAAAGTTCAAAGTCAAAATCCACTGACAACTGACCACCGGCCACTAACAACTACCGTTTTGAACGGCATTGACATTCTCGAACGCGGTAAATTCAAACAGCTCGACGGCCTCAAGATCGGGCTTGTTACAAATCACACGGGCCGCAACCTCGCCGGAAAGCAGACGATCGACATTTTGAAAGAGGCTCCGAATGTAAAACTTGTGGCTTTGTTCGCACCCGAGCACGGCATTCGCGGTGAACTGGATACCGAGAAGATCGACGACAGCAAGGACGAAAAGACGGGGCTGCCGGTTTATTCGATGTACAAAGAAGGTATGCGGCGGCCAAAGCCGGAGCAGCTTGCCGGTCTCGACGCGATCGTTTACGACATACAGGATGTCGGTACGCGATTTTATACATATACGGCGACGCTGAAAAATGTGCTTGAAGAAGCCGCTAAGGCAGGGAAGCCGGTCTTTATACTCGACCGTCCAAATCCGCTTGGCGGCACCGATGTCGAGGGGCCGCTTGCGGATGAGGATAGATTGTCGTTTATTGCGGCCCACACGATACCCGTTCGTTACGGCATGACGATCGGCGAGCTCGGAATGATGATGAACACCGAGCGTAAGATCGGAGCCGACGTGCGTGTTATCAAGATGGAAGACTGGTCGCGGGCGATGTGGTTCGATGAGACGGGTCAGACATGGATCAACCCGAGCCCCAATATGCGTTCTTTGACGGAGGCGACACTGTATCCCGGTATTGGTTTACTTGAGGCCAGTAACCTCAGCGTCGGACGCGGTACGGATACGCCGTTTGAGGTAGTCGGGGCTCCGTGGATGGACGGACAAAAGCTGGCAAAGTATCTTAACGAACGCAGTATCAAAGGCGTAAGGTTTGTGCCGATCAGGTTCAAACCAAACGCATCTGTTTTCAAAGATGAGCAGGTCAACGGCGTGAACATCATCATCACGAAACGCGACGAGTTTAATTCCGTCCGGACGGGCATCGAGGTCGCCGTTGCTCTGCGAAAACTTTATCCGACCGAGTGGAATGTCGAAAAGTATTTGAATCTGCTATTGAACAAAGACATTTTTGAGCGTGTAAAACGCGGCGATACGCCCGAGGAGATCGAACGTGCGGCGAAAGCGGGCGTTGACGATTTTCTAAAACGCCGGGCCGCGTTTCTGCTATACAAATAACTTGTCCCATCCGAAATGTCTTCGTTTTGTAATCCAGTGTAAAGAATTGTAAAACCTCACTTATCAGCCTAGATTTCGCGTAGAATCGTTCTGTATGGATAAGATCCTTATCATCGATGACGACGAAGAATTGTGCGAGTTGGTCTCGGAGTACCTCGGCGTCGAGGGCTTTGAGGTCGAGTCGGTCAATGATGGCGAGACGGGTTTGACACGTGCGCTGTCCGGCGAATACGACATGGCGATCCTCGATGTGATGCTGCCCAAGATGAACGGCTTTGACGTTTTGCGTAATTTGCGTGAGCAGTCGCAACTGCCCGTGATAATGCTGACCGCACGCGGTGATGACATGGAGCGAATCGTGGGGCTCGAGATCGGAGCCGACGATTATCTGCCAAAACCTTTTAATCCGCGTGAACTGGCGGCAAGGCTCAGGGCGATACTTCGTCGAGCTACGGCTGACGAGACGGACGAGACGGACAATGACAAATTGAGCGTTGACGGAGTCGAGGTTGTTGCGTCGGCGAGGACCGCGACCTGTGACGGTGACGATCTGAATCTAACCTCGGTTGAATTTGAATTACTGGCTGATCTGCTGCGCGAGGCGGGCAAGATCGTTAAGAAAGAGGATCTCAGTGAACGCGTGCTTGGGCGGAGCCTGTCGCCGTTTGACCGCAGTCTGGATATGCACATTAGCAATGTTCGCAAGAAACTGGGCCCGCGAGCTGACGGCAGCGAAAGAATTAAGACCATACGGTCGGTCGGATACATCTACACAGTAGTATGAAGCTTTTCGTTAAGATCTTTTTGTGGTTTCTTGCGGCCATCGCTTTGATGGTCGGCGTGATCATTTTTGTTACGCGTACGTTTCAGACGGCCCCAATGGAAAGCCGCTGGCAGCGTTCGACGCGTAATCAGATGATGATCTACGGCGGCACCGCAACACAGATCGCTGCCGCCGAGGGCGAAGCGGGTTTGCGAACTTATCTTGCCCGTCTGCGTGATGTCGAACCGCCACGCGAGGTGGGTTTAGCAAGTGCCGACGGTTCGACATGGTTTGGCAGTGAAAATGTTATCGCGGACAGCAAAGAGCTGATCGCCAAAACTGTGGCCAGCAACAGCGCCGAGACCGATCTTTCTACAGACGAGCGGTCGCTTGGTGCCGCCCCCGTAACATTTCCCGACGGGCGTAAGCTTGTTATCGTCGTACAATGGGACCGTCCTGCACCGCAGGCATTGTTTTGGGGTTCGCAGGCGGGATATCTCCGGCTTGCCGGGTTGCTTTTGACCGCGATCCTGGTGTGTTTCGCTCTGGCAAAATATCTGACATCCCCTATCGGCAAACTCCGCACCGCGACGCAAAAGCTCGCCGAGGGCGACCTTAGCAGCCGTGTCGTGCCGCTGGTCGGACGCCGACGTGATGAGCTTGCGGATCTCGCACGGGATTTTGACGTCATGGCCGAGCGGATCGAAACGCTTGTTATTTCGCAGCGCCGTTTGAACAGCGACATCTCACACGAGCTGCGCTCGCCGCTTGCTCGAATGAACGTCGCGTTGGAGCTCGCCAAGCAAAAATCAAACAAAGACACCGAGCCCATGCTGGAGCGGATCGAGAACGAATCGAACCGCCTTAACGAAATGATCTCGCGTCTGCTGATCCTTGCTAAGCTCGAAACAAACAGTGAACTTGTCGAACCCGTCCGCATTGATCTAGCTGAGATCGTAAATGAGGTTGCCGAGGACGCCGATTTTGAAGCGCAGGCAAAGGGCCGCTCAGTCACCGTTTCGGCGCAGGAACACTGCACCGTTATGGGCAGTGAAAATCTGCTGCGGAGCGCTATCGAAAATGTGCTGCGCAATGCTGTCCGTTATACTGCCGAGGGTACGGTCGTTGACGTGTCGTTAAAGGCAAACAACGGCCACGCTGTCTTGCAGGTATCAGATCACGGCGGCGGCGTTCCTGATGATGAACTGGAAAATCTCTTTCGCCCCTTTTACCGCGTCGGCGAGGATCGCACGCGAAAGACCGGCGGCATCGGCCTTGGGCTGGCCATCGCCGAACGAGCGATACTCGCCCACAAAGGGACAATATCCGCGAGGAATACCGACAACGGGTTGTTAGTTGAAATCCGTTTAGATAAAGACGCTCTGTCGAAAAACTAGCCGTTGCCTTTGCGGGCGGCGGCAAACGAGCGGATCGCGAGTAAAGTAAAGATCAGACAGGCCACAGCCATCGCGATCTGCGAGACGACTGCGGCGGACATTGTCAGCTCAGACATTTTTGAGATCAGGCGACCGGCGGGCATGATAAAGCCGAGCAGTCCGATGACGACGGCAACGTGCATCAGATGTTTACGCAGTCCTTCCTTGGCTCTTGCTAAAACTCCCAATACGATCAAAATAGATCCGACGAACGCCGGGATGAGAGCGGTGACGCTGGCCTTGTCCGACATCACGCCGTGGACATAACCAATAATTCCAATTAACTCAAGTAAAACGCCGAATGCGATGGATGTTGTAGGCATGCGGTTATTTTATCGCGTTCAAGGGCGTTTAGGCGAGACGGCTGCTATTTTTGCAAGCAATTTGTCTGCGAGATCTTTGTTTAGCGACATGAGCAGGGCGTGCTGCTTTTTTGCGCGAACGAGATCTTTTTGTTCAAGATACGCTTCGCCTAGGCCTTTGATCGCGTAAATATTGTTCGGTTCGATGGCGAGAGCGTTGTTGTACGAAACAACCGCGAGGTTTAGTTGACCGGTCTTTGCGTAGGAATATGCAAGGTAGAGGTGATTCGAGTGATTTTTGGGCTCGGCCTCGATCGCCCGTTTGTAGGCGGGAATGGCTTGGGCAAACATTCCGAGATTGTAATAACAGCGAGCGAGCGAGCGGTTACCGGCAAATTTGACCGGGTCGATGTCGTACGAACGCTGGTAGGCGTCGGCCGCGGCTTTGTATTCTTTTTGCTTTTCGTTAGCGACGCCGATCTCGTAAAATGCCTCGGCATTTCTAGGGTCGATCGCGACGGCCTTTGAATATGCGGCGAGAGCCTGATCGAAATATTTTAGGATGTCGAGCGAGTTTCCGAGATAGATATAGGCGTCGACCATGTCGGGTTTGCTTTTGATCGCATTGCGAAAGGCGGGCACCGCACGGTCAAATTGCCCGAGCGCGTAATAGCTCATCCCGAGATTGTAATTTGCCGCAGCATCGTCCGGCGTTACGGCTAGGATCTTACGAAAACTATCGATCGCGCCCTCGACCTCGCCCTTCTTTAGCTGTTCGGCAGCGAGTTCGTTAAGCGCACGCGTGTCCTGAGCCTGAGTGGCTGTTGAACAAAACATAAAAAGCGTAACGACGACCGCAGCGGAATAAATTAGTCTCATACCGTTGTAAATAAGCGCAATGACGGGGTTTCTTCAGAAATCAGGGACGTATTTGATGGCTTAATTATGAAGAATATTTCCTTCGGACATAAGTCTCAGACCTTCGGACACCTAAATATCTTCTTCGAACATATTTCCGAACGGTTCGGACACGTTTCCGAATGACTCAGACATGTTTCCGAGGGGTTCAGACACGTGTCCGAGTGGTTCAGACACGTGTCCGAATGGCTCAGAAACATTTCTGAATGGTTCAGAAATACTGAATATTGGTTCGGAAACCTAGATCATGCGCTGCGCATATTTTCGATCATATCGGCAATGGTTTTTTTGAGGTGAGCGGTCACGACGGCGTAATCGTCGTTTTCGGACCCGTCGGCGACAGTGCTATTACCTACAACGTCACGAGCATAAAATGCCTTACCGATCACAATCTTGACCTTAGCGGGGCGGATTCGCCAAGAGTTTCGCGGCCAGACCTTGTAAAGGCCGTCGATCGCGATGGGGACGATCGGCACGTCCAACTCGGTGGCCAGGATCGCCGCTCCTTTTTTGAATCCATGCAACTCACCGTCAAAGGCACGTTCGCCCTCGGGATAAATATTCAACACCTTACCGTGCTTAATACCGATGGCACCGGCTTTCATCGCCCGCATCAACTCCGTATCAGGGTTTACCGGTACGACGTTGAGCAATTTTGCGATGTATCTCGTCAAGCCGTTGTTGAAAAATTCGCTTGCCCCGACGTGAAAGATATTTTTGAACAACGGATACGGATAATTTGAACAGATGACAAACGGATCGAGAAAACTCTGATGGTTGGGGGCAATGATAAACGCCTTCTCGAGTTTGTTGAGTTCGTTGAGTTTTGAGAGTTCTTTGAGATTTTGGAGCCCGGAAACCTCGAGCCGCATAAAGATCTTGAAGATGAGCCAAAAGATCTTATACATAACGAACGCAAAAACCCCGAATATCGGACGGTTTTGGAGCACGCCTTTAACCTCGGGGAAATCATCGTCCGCATCGCGTAAGATCTCGCCCCAATTCAGTTCGACCGACACATTCTCAACATCGGCACCGCCGTGCTTATTTACAAGCTCGATGACATTAGCAACGGTAAGGGCGGTTGCTGCTTCGTCGCCGTCAAATTCGGTTGAGAATGCCTGCTCAAGCGCGGCGAAAGTTTCGGCGCGGGCGAGGCTGTCGAGCCCGAGGTCGAGTTCGAGGCTCATCGACGGATGTACGATATCGCCGTCTTTGGCATTTTGTCGGATAGCGGCAACGACTGCCTTTCCGGTGGATGTCTCGACAAGGGCAGTATCGTCCGCCGAAAATTCCCACGCCTTTGTTTCCTTTGCCTCGGTAGCGATAACGCCGGTCTCGATCTCTTTTTTGAGCTGAAAACGCTTGATCTTGCGGGTCGCCGTTCGCGGCAATATCTCAGCCCGGATAACGTAGTCGCGTACACGCTGGTATTCCGGCAGTTCGCGGCCGAGGCTGTCGAGCGCGTGGCGGATCGCTTCTTTTGAATTGGCGATCTTTGCCTGTTTTAAGTAATCAAAATCGGGCACGACCACGGCGGCGAGCTTTTCGGCACCGGCACGAGACTCAGATTCGTCCTCAATGCCAATGATCGCGAGTTCAGCGACGAGCGGGCATTTGAGATAGTGAACCTCAAGATCCTCTGGATGGACGTTTTTGCCGGACGGTAGGACGATAACATCTTTGCCGCGACCGACGATGTAAAGATGTCCGTCGTCCAGGCGGCCGAGGTCGCCTGAGCGGAAAAATCCATCTTCAGTAAAAGCTTCGGCGTTTGCGGTCGGATTTTTGTAATAACCGGCAAAAACCATCGGGCCTTTGATCAGTACCTCGCCGACGCCGTCTTTATCGGGATCGAGGATCTTGATCTCGATGCCGTGCATCGCTTTGCCAACGCTGCCGACGCGGTTGTCGTCTTCGTACGTCGCGGTAGCGGCACCGCTTGTTTCCGTCAGGCCGTAACCTTGCAAGATGGTAAATCCAAGCCGGTGAAAATCAACCGCGACATCCTCGTCAAAGCGTGAACCGGCAGAAATCGCGATGCGAAGTTCACCCCCGAAACCGGCGTGAACCTCGCCAAACATTTTTCGCCCCAGATTAACGCCGAGCGTATCGCGGAGCATTCCGTTAGTCGACAGCATCACTTTGAAAAGCCGTTGTACGACGCCTGATTTTGCTTTGACGGCGTCAAATATCTTTTTGTGAAAGAGGTACCAGAGACGAGGGACGGTCGTGAGGATCGTCGGCTTAAACGACTTCATCGCCTTGGAAAGCTCGTCGGGCGTAAGCTCTTTCAAATAACCGACCTCACAGCCGTAGGTCGTGGCGATCCAAAGATTGACGATCTGCAAATATGCGTGAAAAAGCGGCAAGAGCGAGAGAATGCGTTCCTTATCGGACAGTTTAAGGACAAGATTAACGCCTTCGAGCTCGGCGCTAATGTTGCCGTGGGTCAACGGAACGCCTTTTGGCGTGCCCGTCGTGCCGCTGGTGTACATCAGGACCGCCATGTCGGTCTCTTTGGCAGGGGGCGGCTGTTTGATAAAGCTTTCGGGAACGTCGGTCTTTGCCCATTCTTCAAAATGCTGAAAGCCGTTTGACGAGGCTTCCATATTCCACACAACAGCGGGAATATGACGGCCGAGCTTTTCCTCGATCTCCGAGAACCGGTCCACCTGATCCGGCGATAGGAACGCAACTTTTGCCTCGGAATTTTCGAGGAAATTGGTGATCGTTTCGATCTCGCCGTGCGGATCTAGCGGTACGATGACAGCGCCGATGAAGAGCGTGCCGAGATATGCGGATGCCCAATGCGGATGATTTTCGCCGATGAGTACAACGCGGTCGCCAAACTGGACGCCCTCTTGCGTAAGCCGGTACGAGATCGAGCGGACTTGCCGCAGCAGGTCGCCCCAAGTGTAGGTATCGTTGTCGCTGCCGACGATACGCATCGCCGTTTTGTCGGGGCGGGATTCAAATGATTCGATCAGGCGCTCGCAAAATGATGTTGACATAATAAAACCCGGGCGTTTGTTTAGCTTAGTCTGCCAGCAATTTGAGCGCAAGCTTACGAGCGATCATCAAGAATTGATCGAGAACCTACAAATGGAATTTCCACGCTGTCCCCAGTACATTCAGATCGCCCGGATGCGAAAATCCGTCGTTTTGACGCAGGTAATAGACGTCGAGAGTCAGGTGTTTGTTTATGACCTTGCTGATACCGAGGCTAAATCTATTGCGCGAGAATTTGCGAGTGGTGGAAACGTAAAATGCTTCCTCAGTAATGAAAATCCTTGCTTTGGATAAAACCTTTTCCGGCAACTCTTTTTCAAATGTCAGCGATGGGCGATATCGCCACGTGTTGCCCGAACTGCGAACGCGATATTCGTAAATACTACGGTGTGATAGGCCAAACTTTTTTGTTGGGAATTTGTAAGTGCCGCGAAAGCTGTAGCGATGCTCGTAATGAAATACACCGGCGGTATTTCGTGCCTCGATGGAAGTGTAGCTCGGCGAAAATGACAACGATTTGTTTATTTTGAAAACAGCGCCGGCCCCGACGCGGCCTTCGGAAACGCGACTGATATTTTGGCCAAACCTTATGGTCGTTTGCAGAAAGACTTCGACCTTTTCATTGACCGGAATTGTGAGCTGTACGTCGTTCCATTGCTGTAGATCTTCGTCGTCAGTCGCCTGCGCATTTGCAGACACGTTGAATAATAGGCCAAGAGCTATGAACAATAAGATATTCGTTAAGATGCGCATTTTTGCGGCAGAAAGTTGGGCTAAGTTTAGTGAATGAGGCGGGCGGAAATCAAATGCGGATGTAACAAAAAGTTAACACTGCGTTAACAGATGTTAACGGATATCATTTACGGGGAACTCGGACACGAAGTGCGGCGGGGACGACCTCGTAGACGGCCGGGAGTTTGCCGGGGAGTTCGCCGTCGGTTTCGAGAAATATCTCTTTTGACGGATCGACGGATGATATCTCGATCCGACGTGCAAGGGTATTTTTCACTTCCTTGAGGCTGTCGTGTGTGCCGCGATAGATCGAGTGAACGTTAAAAAATATCTTTGCAGTGCCGATATCACCAATATTTACAATATTTAGCAAGCCGTCGTTGATCTTCGCATCCGGGGCGATCAACATACCGCCGCCAAAGTAACGCGAATTTGCGACGCAAAATGCGATGGTCTGGAGCGTCTTTACTTCGCGATCATCAAACCGCACGCGGACAAGATCGGGTTCGAGGCTCACGACCTCTTGCAGTGTAGAGACAGCAAAATTTGCCCGTCCCCGAATTGATTCGACGGGCAGCCAGTCAAAAACCTTGGTTGATTTGACGCGTTTTACGATATCTGCGGCAAGTCCGACGGACGAAACATTGAGGAAAAAGCGACTCACCCCCTTGCCGGAATGATCTTGAAAGGTGACCTTGCCAACGTCCATTTGTTTTGTCTCGCCGTCGCGAAGTGCTTTGGCGGCCTCGCGATTTGTCAGGGGCAGCCCGAGCGTCCGGCGAAAATCGCCGCCCGTGCCGGATGGAAGGACGCCGAGCTCGACGTCTCTGCCGGACAACAAAATGCCATTCGCGACTTCATTGATCGTGCCGTCGCCGCCGCAAGCGATGATGAATTTTCGCCCGGCGTTGGCGGCACGCTCCGCGATCGTAATGCCATCGCCCTGAGATTTTGTAAATGCAACGGCAAATGGCCCGAAATGAGCCCGAACGTCGCTCGCCGTCTGCGACCATTTTTCGCGGGTCGAGCCGGATGCCGATTTTGGATTTACGATGATCAGCGGGAGCGAAGTGTCGCCCGATGTGCTTTTTGGATTTGCCACAATATGTCTGTGGTAGATTTTGAATCCATTGAGCCGAAATAGTCAAAGGCAAAAAAAGATAGCGACCTGAAAGCCGCTATCAAGCATCGAGGTTGAGAACCGGAAACTAGCGAATTGCCAACGTTTGGCCGAAAATATCGATCTTTTTATTGCGTTGGCTCAACGGCACCGTTTTTGGTGCGACGGCCATGAATGCTTCGATATCGGCGATGGTGCGGGGCAGTTTGCCGCTCATCCATTCGACGCCGGTTTCGGTCACGAGCATATCGTCCTCAATGCGGACGCCGATGTTTTTGTATTTCTCGAAAACGGGGCGAACTTTCTCTTTGAACGCTTTGAATTCAGGCGTGTCGGGCAGATTGTCTAGAGCGTCTTCGCGAATGTAGATGCCGGGTTCGTTGGTATAGACCATGCCGGGTTTGAGCGGTAACGCGTAATCGCCGACGTCATGGACGTTCATCCCGATCCAGTGGCCGAGGCCGTGCATGAACCAGATGCTCGATTGCTGCGAGGCTTTATCGGTCACGAGGCCGAGTTTGAAAAGGCCTTCGTTGATAACGTTGCGGGCGATGGTGTTTAGCTGGCCGTATCTTATGCCGGGCTTGGTGGCTTTGGCGACGGCCTCTTGTGCATCAAAGACGATCTGATAGATCTCGGCTTGTTCCTTAGTAAATTTGCCGCTGGCCGGGAATGTACGCGTGATGTCGGCGGTGTAATGCTCGTATTCGGCGGCTGCGTCCATTAACAGAACCTCGCCTTTTTTGACCGCGCCTTGCGATTCGACGTAATGAAGCGTTGTCGCGTTTGGCCCGCAGCCGACGATCGACGGATAGCCCCAGTTGTCTGCATTACGGCGGCGAAATGTATATTCGACCTCGGCGTGGACCTCGTATTCCCAATTTGCACGGCCGATCGTCGCCATCGCACGCATGTGAGCCTCGGTCGAGATATCGACCGCGTGCTGAAGCAGCTTTAGCTCGTACGGGGATTTAATTAGGCGAAGATCAGCAAAGATAGGCTGGGCATTTTCGACCTTATAGCCGGCGAGCTCTTTTGAAAATGTGTTTTCGACCGCGAATTCCCGCAACCCGTCACGGTCCCGCTCGCTCTCAGGTAATAGAAGATAAACATTTTCGGCACCTGGGACGATCGCAACACCCTCTTTGGATGCAAACGCTTTCTTTTCCTTTAGTGCCGTGAAAAATGCGGCCCGCTCGGACGAATCGACAAGATTTTTAAGGCCCGAGGTGCTCATTGCCAGTTCGCGCGAATACATCTTTCCGTTCCATACTTCCTGGATCGGTACACGTTTTGGTAAAAACAGCGTTTCGGTAATCGTGCCACCGTTTTTTGTGATAACGAGCGTCGCCCCATTCTGTTTCAACGCGGTCAGATAATAGAGATTATTCTCCTGGCGATAGACGTAATCGACATCGTTTGTATAGAGCCTTGGTTCGGCGGAAAAAAGTATGAGCACGCTCTTGTCGGCCATTTTGGCGGCGACCGCGGCGCGGCGTTTTGCAAGCTCGGCGTGACGCTCGGCGTCGGTAAATTTAGGTGCCGGCGGCGTGATCAAAACGCTGGTCGGGCCAAACGCAAACGCGGGCATTGCGGTCGCCATAAAAGCACAAAGAGAAATAAGCACAACAGTTTTCTTCATTTTATAACCTCAAAACTTAAGTCTTTCGATGATGTATTTCCAAAATAATCTGCGGCAAAGACGCGTAAAGTATAGATGCCGTTTCCGAGTGCGGCGGCGTCAAAAATATCCTCGCGAAACTCATCGCTGCTGACGGCATTTGTGACGATGTAATTAAATATCGTCTCGCCGGTCGCACCCGATTTACTGCCATTGGCGTAGGCCATTGAGATCGAAGCGGGCGACGGCAGTCGGTCAAAGACGATGGTCCATTTGGTGTCCGATACGGCAGAGCCGTCCGGTTTTAGCACCTCAAAACCGAGTTTGAAAACTCCCAAACGTCGTCTTTCAGAGTTGCCGTCGGCCTGATCGTACGCTCTGACCACGATCCTGGTCTGGTCACGCAGAGTAATACGCTCGTTTTGCTTTGTGGTTTCGATTTCCAGCCAATTTTTATCAAACAGCGTCACGTTTTCTATTGTCGGCGGCCGAGAATCCGTTAGTCCCGGCAAAGTGAGGGCGTCGAGAGCGTTCATCTCGCTGCCGCTGCGTCCGGCGATGAGATGGACGTGGTTCATCGAATTGAGCGTGCCGATGGGGTCGCCAGCTCTGAATTTCGCACCGCGGGGCACGCGGATGCCGCTGAGTTTGCCGCTCGGTTCTTTTTCAAACTGAACGCGTCCGTCGCCAAACGGCACCGACTCGACGTTGCGACCCAAGCGGATGTGAATATACCCGAGCGTCGGCATCCGAATAAGTTCGCGAAGCGTGCCAAAATTCTCAGCCGCGATCGGCCGCAGTACCTTTTCGTCGCGGACAAATCGTGCTGTTTCGCCATAGGCCCCGGCGATGTCGAGGCCGTTGTGATACCAGACATCATCGCTGCCAGGCTTCATCTCGCCACGTATCTCTCCGAGCGTCCCGGCAATGTCGCGCTTGGAGGTCGGCGGACCGAAAGGCCATCGGGCAGGCTGTAATTGGCGAAATTCTTCGGGTTTGTCACGGAGAGCGGCGATCTGTTCCTTGGTTATTGCGGTGCCGTTATTTTGAGGCGAGATGCTGCGAACGAGCCTGTTCTCGCTGTCCGTGACGAGCAGATTACCAGTCGCGTCAAAGGCGAGGCCGGACGGGCGGTTGAAACGCGAGCGATGAATATTGCCATCGCCCAGGCCGCGTTCGTCGGCTGAGATCGTGTGGACGGTCGGGAGCACTTCGCCCGAGATCATTCGTATCGCGTTGCCGTCGGCCACATAGATCTGGCCGTTTTTGCTGACTGTGATAGCGATGGGCTGGACAAAGGCGGCGGCAGACAACAGGCCGTCTCGCAGATCTTGCTCACCATTACCGACAAGTGTCCAGACAATGCCCGTTGGTTCGACGACCCTGATGCGGCGGTTTCCGGCATCGGCGATGAGTAGTTTGTCCTGCCAGACGGCGATGCCTGTTGGCGTGTCGACTTTTGCTTGGTCGCCAACTCCGTCAGTATAGCCCTTGCCACTTCCGGCAATTGTGGTGACCTTGCCATTTTCGATGACGCGGATGCGGTCGTTGTAGGTGTCGGCGACAAATATCTTACCGTCCACACCGACCGCGACGCCGATTGGGGCGTTGAACATAGCGGTTGCCGCATCACCGTCGGCAAAGCCCTGCTTGCCGTTCACGCCCGCAATAACCGTCACCGCGCCCTTGGTATTTACGCTCTTGATCGTGTGCGAACCGCTGTCGGCGACGATGAGATCGCCGTTTTTGGTAACAGCGATGCCGGACGGTGTATCGAGCCCGGCGGCAAAGACTGTCGGCTTGCCGTTAGTGAGCCGCCAGATCTGATCGTTCTGTCCGTCCGTGACAAATACGTCATCGCCCCTGACGGCGATGCCAAATGGCTCGCCAAACTCACCGCTCGTCCCTGCAACAGTCGCGACAAATTTATACGGCTTGATGCTCGACTCTGTGCCCGACCAATACCAGACGATGCCGCCGAGCACAGCGATCAAAATCAGGCCAGCCGCTGCCGCGGCTATTGAGTTTTTTACGGTGAGTGGTTTTCGCGTACGGGGCAGATTCATTTATTGGAAAGCGAGGCCTGTTCTGATAGTATTACGGCACAGCAAATTTTTCGAAGATACGGGGGATAAATTTATGTTTTCATTACAAGATCTGCTTGGACAAGAGCAGGGAACTCAGGCGGTCGAACAGATCAGTCAGAATGTCGGTGCTGATAGCTCGCTTGTTAATTCAGCGATCCAAATGGCTCTGCCCGCACTTATTAACGGGCTTGCGAACAACGCTGCGACGCCCCAAGGTGCTGAGAGCCTTAACACCGCTCTCGAACAGGACCACGTCGGCGGCGGTGTGCTTGATAATCTTGGCGGCCTTGCCGGTATGATCTTTGGCGGCGGACAGGAGGCGGCTTCTCCGCCGCGGCAAGCCGATGCGGGCGGCATACTCGGGCATATCCTCGGCACCAACCAAGGTGCGGTTGCCCAAGAGGTGAGTAACAAATCGGGCCTTGGGATCGGCCAAGTGGCACAGATACTGATGTTTCTCGCCCCGATCGTGATGAGCTATCTGGGCAAACAAAAACAAGAGCAAAACGTAGGTGCCGACGGTTTAGGAGGTTTGCTTGGCGGATTGCTCGGCGGCGGTCAGACGCAGGCTACGGCTCCGCAATCCTCCGGCAACGCGATGATCGACATGGCGTCAAACATGCTCGACAGCGACCGCGACGGCAGCGCAATGGACGACATCGCGTCGATGGCGTACAAATACATGACGAACAAATAGTTGTCAGTTGTCGGTTATCAGTTGTCAGTGAGAGGCTGTCCAGTTGGGCAGCCTTTTTCTTTTTTTGGTCCGGTCCGGACCAAGTGGACCAGGGTGGATCAATAAGTATAAAAAGACCACCTCCATTTCGGGGTGGTCTTTTCCATTGTCGCTGTGTTGTTGTGGTTGACGCTTACTGTTCGCAGACGCGATAGGCGGCGTTATAGTTTGAGCTTTGCGGAAAGGTTGCAATGCCTTCGAAACATGCTCCGCTTGTGGCAAAGCCGTTGAAGATTACCTCGGTTCCTGTGCCACCGTCGATCGTGAAATGCAGCGTCTTATTCAAAGGTTGGCTGCTCTGATCCCACATCCCTGTGTAGCCCGGAGCCTGCTGGATGCTGATCGTGCCGCCCAAATTGAGGTCCATGTCAAAACTCTGCTGCGAACTCTGGTACAGCTCACATTCGTAGAACGATGTCAGATTTGTACCGGTACAGCTCGTGACGACATAGTTGCCCGACGTGATGACATTGTCCGGATAACGTACCGCCGGAGTGAAAGAACGTGTGTTGTTCGCAGCGTTTACCTCGTCATTGCTGGTGGTCGTGACGCTTGATTTCATGGTCGGAGCCGTGGTGGCAACTTGAAACTCAAAGGTGAACGAAACCTGCCGCGTTTGATTTTTGCCCATATTGCCAAAATTACAGACGATCTTGTTGCTAACGACCGAGCAGGTGCCCTGGCTGGTTTGAACGCTCGATAGCTTGCCGAGAATGTGCCTGTTTGGGCTGGTGTTGGTCAACGGGAATTCGACGGTCATTATCACTCCATTAGCGGTGCGATTGCCAATATTCTTGACCCGCGTCGTGTAAGTGTAGGGCGATTCGACCAGCGGCGTTGCGTTGCCCTGCCAGGTCATTACTTCAAGGTTAGGTGCTTGTGCAGCCATGGCTGTTGTGCCGAAAGTGGTTGCGATCAAAAGAAACGACAAAGCGAAAATGTATTTGAACATGTTATCTATCTCCTAGTTGTTTTTATTTACCGACTTGCGTCGTGTAACAGGAGAACGGCAGGTTGTAAGATTTCTTGCAAAAAGAATTTGCTGAGGCTCGCGCGTGAGCAAGGGCTTAACTTGCAGATGGGGTTGAATGTTAAGCCATTACTTACGCGCGGGCTTCTGCATCAGGCCTGCGGTCGTTCCCTGAGTTGACTCATGGCTCACAACTCACTAGACTCTTAAGTATCGATGTGGTGAGTTATTGCAACTTGCGGCCACGTAAAATAAACCGCTAAACAGCAAGGAGTCGAACGAATCTTACGAAACTCTGTGCTTGTTTGGCACAGGGTTTTTTCGATTTTAGCCACAGATGGACACAGATAAACACAGATTGGATATTGACTCACTCTGCGTCTCTGCGTCTCAGCGTTGAAAATTCTTATGGCAGAGTTCTTAGACCTTTTAAAAGAAAAGATCATCGTCTTTGACGGTGCGATGGGGACGTATCTGCAGTCGTTGAGTCTGCCGATCGAGGATTGGGGCGGGCCGAATTTTGAGAACTGTTCGGAAAATCTGCTTTATACACGGCCGGATGCGATCGAGGCGGTGCATTCGGCGTTTTTGGATGTCGGGTGCGACGTTATCGAGACAAACAGCTTTGGCGGCAGTGAGGTTGTGCTGGTCGAATTTGGCATTGCGGACAAGACCTACGAGGTAAATCTAAAGGCCGCACAGCTTGCGAAACGTGTGGCGAGCGGGTATTCGACACCTGACAAGCCTCGGTTTGTCGCGGGCTCGATAGGGCCCGGAACTAAGCTGCCGACGCTAGGGCATATTACATATAACGATCTGAAGGACGCGTATCGCGAGCAGGTTGGCGGGCTGGTTGATGGCGGCAGCGATCTTTTAATGGTCGAGACTTGTCAGGATCTGTTGCAGACAAAGGCCGCTCTTGCGGCGATCTTCGAACATTTTGAAACGAACAAGATCAAGCTGCCGGTGATCGCTTCGGTGACGATCGAGATCTTTGGGACGATGCTCAACGGGACCGAGATCGGCGCGGCATTGACCGCGCTTGAGCCGTTTCCGATTGATGTTATCGGCATGAACTGCGGTACTGGGCCAAAGCACATGGCTGATAGTTTCCGCTATCTTTGTGAAAATTCGCCGATCCCCGTTTCCGTTCTGCCGAACGCCGGTCTGCCTGAGGTCAAGGACGGCAAGCAGCATTACGACGAGACGCCGGAGAGTTTTGCGGCACAGGTCGAGCATTTTGCCAATGATTTTGGAGCGAATATTGTTGGTGGGTGTTGCGGCACTTCGCCGGAGCATTTGCGGCAGGTCGTCGAGCGTTTGTCGGGCATTTCGCCGAAACAGCGTGGTGCGAAATTGACGCCGTCGGCTTCGTCGATCTATTTTCAGCAGCCATACACGCAGGACGCTTCGTTTTTGATCGTAGGTGAGCGTGTGAACGCCTCGGGTTCGAAAAAGATGCGTGATCTGCTCGACGCCGAGGATTGGGACGGGTTGGTTTCACTCGCAAAATCGCAGGAAAAAGAAGGGGCTCATATTCTCGACGTCAACGTCGACTTCGTCGGGCGAAATGGTGTCGCCGATATGCACGAACTGGCCTCTCGGCTCGCGACGGCCGTCAAGATCCCGCTGATGTTCGACTCGACCGAATGGGAAAAGATGGAAGCCGGACTCGAACACGCGGGCGGTAAAAGTCTATTAAACTCAACAAATTACGAGGACGGCGAAGAGCGTTTTCTGAAGGTTCTCGATCTCGCAAAACGTTTCGGAGCGGGAGTCGTGATCGGCCTGATCGACGAGGACGGCATGGCCCGTTCTTTTGATGACAAGGTTCGGATTGCCCGCCGTGCTTACAAACAGACCGTTGAAAACGGAATTCCGGGGCACGATATTTTCTTTGATCCGCTCGCTCTGCCGATCTCTACGGGCATCGAGGAAGACCGGAAAAATGCTGTCGAGACGATCAATGCGATCAAACAAATTCACGAGGAAATGCCCGATGCGAACATAATCCTGGGCGTTTCAAATATTTCATTCGGCTTAAATCCGGCGGCGCGCGTTGTGCTAAATTCTGTGTTTTTGCACGACTGCGTCGATGCCGGACTGAACTCGGCGATCGTCAATGCGTCTAAGATCTTGCCTCTGATGAGATTTAGCGAGCTTGAGATCGACACGGCCCGCGACTTGATCTACGACCGCAGAAAATTTGACGGCGACATCTGCACATACGATCCGCTCGGCGATTTTTCGAATATGTTTCAGGGCAAATCAGCTCAGTCGATCAAGCCGGACATCTCAAATCTGCCGATCGAGGAAAAGCTAAAACACCACATCATTGACGGCGAACGCATCGGGCTTGAGGATTCGCTCAATGTAGCGCTCGAAAAATACGAACCGCTCTATATCATCAACGATCTCCTGCTGGATGGTATGAAAACTGTCGGTGAATTGTTCGGCTCGGGACAGATGCAATTGCCGTTCGTGCTGCAATCGGCTGAGTCGATGAAGGCAGCAGTCAAATTCCTCGAACCTTTCATGGAAAAGGTAGAGGGCTCGAACAAAGGGGTGCTCGTCCTCGCCACGGTTAAGGGAGACGTGCATGACATTGGCAAAAATCTTGTCGATATCATCCTCACCAACAACGGCTACAAGGTAATAAATCTCGGCATTAAACAGCCGATAGACGATATCCTCCGTGCTGCCGAAGAGTCGAATTGCGACGCGATCGGAATGAGCGGCCTGCTAGTCAAATCGACGCTCATCATGCGTGACAATCTCGAGCTGATGAACGAACGAGGCATTAAAGTACCCGTCATTCTCGGCGGTGCGGCCTTGAATCGGCGTTATGTGGATGCTGATCTGATACCTCTGTTTAATGGCAAATTGTTTTACGCTCGAGACGCGTTTGACGGGCTGCATGCGATGGATCAATTAACTAGTGGTGAGTCAACTGAGTTTGTTGAGTTCGTTGAGACAAAAGACTCGGCCGTTGGAGCGGGCGATATGATCGTGACCGTCACTGACGATGAAGATCTAGTCGGCGAAGACGCCAAGCTCGGCAAGGCGGCGGCTCGGGTTTCGACCCGATCGACGGGCGATACGACGCATACGACGCGGTCGGAGATCGCTGCGGTCGAGCAATTGCCGAAAGCTCCGTTTTACGGCTCAAAGGTCGTGGAGATCGGCGATCTGACGAAGGTCTTTGATTTTATTAACGAGACGGCGTTGTTCAAAGGCCAGTGGCAGTACAAGCAGGGGAAATCGTCGAAAGAAGATTACGATAAGCTGCTCAAAACGACGGTTTATCCAAAATTTGCTGAGATCAAGGCACAGGCGATACGTGAAAAATTGCTTGAGGCAAAGCTTGTTTACGGTTATTTTCCGTGTCAGTCGTGGGGAAATGATCTGATAATTTATCAAGACGATGAAAAGACCGAGCGGATGCGGTTTACGTTCCCACGTCAGCCCGTCGAGCAGCGTGGCGGTAAGAATTTGTGCTTAGCGGATTATTTCGCGGCTAAGAACCCAGTCGCTGTCGCTCCCGGTTCTGACCTGGAGGGTAAGATCGATGTCGTCGCGTTCCAACTAGTCACGATGGGCCGTAAGGCAAGCGAGCATTCGGCGAAGCTGTTTAAGACGGATAATTACACCGATTATCTGTTATTCCACGGCCTGTCAGTCGAATCAGCTGAGGCTCTGGCCGAGATGTGGCATAAGCGTGTTCGTGAGGAGTTGGGGATCGCAGGTGCGGATGCACCGGAGATGGCAAAGCTTTTTCACCAAGGATATCAAGGCTCGCGATTTAGTTTTGGCTATCCGGCGTGCCCAAATCTTGACGACCAGACCAAGCTATTTGAACTGCTCCAGCCTGAACGTATCGACGTCGATCTGACCGACGAATTTATGCTCGAACCTGAGCAATCGACCTCCGCGATCATCGTCCACCACCCGGACGCAAAATATTTTAATATCGATTAAATCGGCCTAAAGTCAATGCCGACAAGATCGTTGCCGATCGTCGTAGGTTGCGGAGCGTATGTAAAACGCCTGCCTGCGGCTGTGATCGTGTAACTTCCGCCGGGAACATTCGAAACGCTGTATTGCCCGAATGAGTTTGTAAACACAGTGATCGGGGGCCCTGTCAAAGGGGTTAAGGTGACTCTCGCTCCACGGACACCGCGATCGCCAAGTCCGAAAACCCTGCCCGATACAGTAAAGCTGGACGCGGTAATAGTAAAATTCGTATCCGAAACGTCAAAGAAAATATTCAGTCTGGCCCTCACTAGGATCCGAGCGGTAGTGGTCGCAGTATTCGGGATGGTAACTGCTTGCGATCCGTCATTTGGCGTATTGGCGGCGAGTACCATCGAGTAAGTCATGCCACCGTCCGTTGAGAGAAGGATGTCGACATTTGCCGCGTTCACCGGGGCGAGGTTACTGTTAGCGACGCTCCACGTAACCGTTTGGGTGGTGCCCGCGGTGAAGTTGACCGCAGTATTAGGAGCGGTGACGCCAAAGGGGCCGGCGAGAGAACTCACCGTTACCTGCGACGTTGCGGTATTGATGCCGCCAAGATTGTCGCGGACAACGACCTGAAAATTCATCGTACGGTTCATCGAAGACATTATCTCGCCCGTTAGGCATGGCGTCGCCCGTCCGCAATCGTAGGTTGACGGCGGAATATTCGAACTGCTGAGAATATAGTTTAGTGATGGGAAATAGCGTGTGCCGCTGATTGCCGGTTGGTACTTTCTGAAAATGGGGCGAGCCTGCCCGTCGCCGTCTGTATTTGGCGGAGCCGCCGTCGGAGAGGTTGTGTAGTATTCCTGCCAATCATATGTAAGAGCATCCCCATTTACGTCTGTGGCCGAGGCCGTAAGCGAAAACGGCGTTTGGATCGGGATCGTAAAATTTGCCGGCCCGGTAACCGTAGGTGGGGCATTTCCCGTTGGTGTCTGAGCCCCGCAACTGCCCGCCCCTTCCCGAAAGGCGATGATTTGCTCTAAGCTCTTCACCACAAATGAATCGATGCTTTGCGGGGCAAGATCTTCGATTAAGCAGAAGCCGGCAAAGCTCATAATCGATATGCCGCTGCCGGGTTCGTTAGCCGAACCAGCGATGCGATTTCCGCCCCCGCAGCTGCCGCTTGTACCGTTAAACGTGTGACCGGCGCCGAATTGGTGAGCCATTTCATGGGCTACATAAGTTATATCAAATGCATCACCAACCGGGGTAGCAATGCCAGTAGTGCCACGAGCCTTGGTTGGACCGTTGCAGGTCGAGCTAGGACTGGCAACCCCTCCACCCGCCGTAGAAAATACGTGGCCGATATCATAGTTGGCACTGCCAATGACCGCATCGAGAACCGATTGGTTTTGAGCGAGCAAAGAGCTGCCATTGTTGTTCGTGTAAGGGTCTGGCTCGGCCGTCCATATGATCAGGTTGTTATTTGCAATAATATTCAAACGTATCCCTAGCTCGCGTTCGTAGATCGCGTTCACTCGATTCATTGTAACGACCTGTCCGCCTGCCGCACCCGCAAGGGTACCGCCATAAAATGCGGTGTACTCACGCGTAGCGGCGAGAGCGAGTCGATACGTGCGAAGGGTCGAACCACTAATAACATCGGTAGCGACAGCAGACGAGCCGAATATATCAAACTGCTTAGTTATTAGTTCATCCGATATATGCCTATCATTCACATGACAGATGAAAGGATCTTTTGGCGGAGTTAGGGCAGTTTTCTCGTATGCGATGTAGCTGTCGCCTTGAGGGTCAATAAAGACAGTGGTTCCTGCCCGCAGGATCATCGCATGAAACCCGCTTGGCAGTAGGTCAAACCGCACGGTCGCAGTCGGATCATCGATGCCCTGGCCGCGATACGTTGCACCAAGTTCGGGGAATTTCTTGAGCAGTCCGGGCTCGACAATGAGGGAATGTTCGATACTGAACCGAGCCAATGTGCCATCTGGCATCGGTAAGGACAGGATCATATCCGCACCGTCAGAAAATTCTTCGGGGGCCCTATCGAGCATCTGGCGGAGCCGGTTTTTGTCCAATGAGAATGCGGCAAATCTATCCGGTGTTTCCCGCCGCTCGACGACACTCTGGCGGAGAGATGTCGCATTGATCTGACTCCAGATTTCTTCATTCCGGGCGTAAACATTGAGCGCGGCGAAAACCACGATAGTGAAAACTGAGATCGCAAAAAAGGTGAAGTTTACGCGATGCATATGAAACTCACGCTGTATAAAAAATGTGCTTACGAAAAAGCATTATACAGAAAAGTTCTCATAGTCATAATTAATCTCTTTACGGTATCGGCGTAAAATCTACGTTTGACAGATTGCTGCCGATCGCCATAATTTGCGGCAGATAAGTAAATCGCCTGCCCGCTGCTGTGATCGTATAGGTTCCGCCCGGGACATCTGCAACGTTGTATTGGCCAAATGTGTTTGTAAATACGACTATCGGTGAACCTGATGACGGAGTCAACGTAACTCTCGCGTGACGCACACCGCGTCCTGCCTGTCCGAAAACACGCCCTGACACAGAATAGTTAACTGCTGTGATCGTGAAATTAGTGTTTGAAATGTCAAAAAATACGTTGCCTACCGCTTCGACCTTGATGCGGGCTGTGGTTGAGCCAATGCTCGGGATGGTCAATTGCTCGGTTCCGTCGTTCGGAGTTGAGGCAGTGAGCACCGTCGGGAATGTCAGGCCACCATCCGTCGAAAGCAAGATCCTTACATCTGCCGTATTGATACCGTTCGCGGTCGTACCGCTAACGTTCCAAGTTACGGTCTGGCTTGAACCGCCCGGCCATGTAACCGCCGTATTCGGAGCGGTAACGCTGAATGGCGTCGTCGTATTTATGATCGCAAGAGTCATGCCCTGGTCAGCGATCCCGCCTTTGCCGTCGCGAACACTGACACGAAAGTTCATCGTTCGGGCAGCTGAAGGAAGGTCTTCGCCCGAGATACACGTTCCGGCGCAGATAACGCCGATGGGCGATGTTCCGTTAAAAGTGATAGGAGCTTCGTTTTGGTTGTTAAGGATATAGTAGAGGCTTGGGAAAGTTCTTGACGGCGACACCGTAGGCAGATATGACCGGAAGCCCGGGCGAAATACCAACCCAATATCATCATCGTCGGTAGTTCCCGGATAATTCGCCCCGGAGGCCGCTTGGTTATTTTGTTCCCAATTGAAGGTAAGTGCGTCGGAATCAGCATCCGTAGCACTTGCCGTCAATGTAAAAGGAGTGTTGAAAGGGATGGTGTAGTTCGTTAGTACGGGTACCACCGGTACGTTGTTAGGTGTGCTCGTTGTTCCGCATCCGGCTCCGGCTGCGGCCAAAAAAGTCGTGATCTCAGTCAAGTTGACGACGTGAAAGATGTCGATGGAGTTACGGGCGACATTGGCGGTACTGCCGCAGATGCCAGCATAGCCCATTATTGTAACGGCACTACCGGGTTCCATCCTTCGATTTGTCGGACTGTTGCCGCAATTGGCTGCGGCGCTAAATGTGTGATTGCCCCCCAGCTGGTGGCCCATTTCGTGGGCGACATAATCAACGTCAAAAGGGTCACCCGTCGGATTTGGTAGGCCGGAGAGCCCACTTGCCTTTTGGCTGCCGCAGACAGACTGGAGAGATGCGATGCCGCCGTCACCGGTTTCGAACAGGTGTCCGAAATCATAATTTGCACTGCCTATGATGGAATTAATGTTACTCACATTTGCTGTAAGGTCGCCGCCGGAGCCGTCGTTCGCGTAATTCGACGGAGTCTCAGTGGTCGAAACATAGGTCAAGTTGGTGCCGGAAACCAATGTTAAAAACAGCGAAAGTTCCTTTCGATATACTTGGTTGATGCGGTTAACGCTTGTCGTAACAGCGTTAAATGCACGGGTCTGAGCTTGTAGGTCAGTGTCGCCGACTTGCCGAAAAAAAGCAGTATATTCGCCCGTAGTCGCGATCGCAAGGCGGTAGGTGCGGAGACTGGCCCCGTGCACGAATTCCGGGGCATCATTCGGAGTGAAAGATTCGAAAGGCTTCTCGATCTTTAGGTCGTTAGCTGTTATTTCCTTTTCACTGGCCAATTCATCAAATCGGCAATGAAAGCGTGACTGAGACGAATCAAAGTCCTTTTTGTAATAAACAATATAGTTTTGACGGTCGTTGACCTGATACGGATCTATCGAAAAAGTTCCTTCGCTTGTCATCACGTAGCCATGAAAGCCGCTATCCGTCCAGTCAAATCGCGCGACCATGGTCGGGTCTTCAACGCCGTAGCCCTGATAATATTTCCATTTGGGAAATTGAGCGGCTATCTCCGGAGACAGCACTGATGATTCCTCGATGCTGAAATGAATGATCTCTCCTTTCGGTGTCGGCACCGCGAGAGTGATCATACTCTTACCTGGCATCGCAGAGTTCTCTACAGGAGCGGCGGATAGAGTTGACTCTAATAGTTTAGCGTCTAAACGGAAAACTGCGTATCTTTCAGGAACAAGTGATCGGCGTCCGCGTGACTCGATACTGCTTTCTGACATTGCTCGCCAAATAGTATCTGACCGCTCGCTTCGCACACTATTTCTTTGAGCGACAAGCGATCCAATCGACAGCAAACAAAACAACAGCGCCATTGCCACAAAACCCGTGATCTTAGATCTATACATCCTTGCTCCTATTCGTTTAAGTTTTAGTTTCCCGATATTAGAGGGAATACTGGATTTAACTATCTTACAGGTTGGGCGAACCTGTTGTCGAACCTGAAAAGACTACCGGTTGCGATAGTAGTAACTGGATAGCTAAAGCCGAATCTCCGCAAAAATGATAATATCTATCTTTTGCAAAATGACCGAAGACCTCATCAAGACCCCCAACAATACACTCGCCGTCAAAGAAGCGGCTCCCCTCGTCCCCGCTCCCGACGAGATCGGTGTGCTGGGCCGCACGGAACGCGCCGGGTTTTGGGTGACGCATTGGATGAATCTTGGGGTGGCGAAGCGGTTGATGACGTTTGGGCAGCGGCATATTGGGAGTTTATGGATATATCTTGCGACCTATAATCTGATGAACGTTTTCGGCATCGAGAATGTTGAGAATACAGACGTCGATACGCCGCTCGTGCTGGTCGCAAATCACCGCTCGTTTTTTGATATGTACACGGTTTCGAGCGTGCTTTTTAGACGTACAAAGCGGCCGATGGAGTTGTACTTTCCGGTGCGGGGCAAGTTTTTTTACGATAATCCGTTTGGGTGGTTCGTGAATCTCGTAATGGGCTGGTTTTCAATGTTTCCGCCGTTTTTTCGCGAGGCACGTGAGGCAAGGAAGAGGGAATTTGACAAATTTTCGATGCGGCGACTTGTGCAGTTGTGTGCCGAGGGGCGTGGGCATATCATCGGGTTTCACCCGGAGGGGAAACGCAATTTTTCCGATGATCCGTACTCTATCCTGCCTGCACAGCCGGGTATCGGCAAGGTGATCTATGCCGCACATCCGCAAGTTATTCCGGTGTTTATCGCCGGGCTCGGCAACGATCTGCCAAAACAGATACTAGGCAATTGGACCGGCGGGCCAAAGATCCGCATCTGGTTTGGTGAGCCGATCGAACTGCAAGAATTTTACGAAAAAGGCGACCGTCTGCGGACGCACAAAGAGCTTTCCGATCACCTGATGGCAAAGATAGCCGAGTTGGGCGAAAAGGACCGCGAAAGATTTGCTACTGATTCGGAGCAGCCGAGTTAGAGTTGGTTTCGGTAGACGCGACCTGATTCTGCGATTCGGCAAGTTTCTGTTTATCTTCGGGTGATTGCCAACCGGCTTTCTTTAACAACTCTAGAGCGAACCTCACCGGAACGGCCATGTTTGCAGCCGTATTCTCGGTAAAGACACCAAAATTTATACCAATTACCTTGCCGGCCTGGCCAAACAGCGGGGCACCCGAACCGCCCTCGGCGGTTTTGGCGTCGTGGACGATGCGTTTAGCGTCGAGGTCGGTGATCGCGCCTTGCGTGGTGAGCGGGACGATCTTTTGCGACTGGGCGAGAAAGTTGATCAGGTTTTGACGGGAGTTGCCAAAACGCTGGTTGATGGATTTAGCTTCGTCGTCATCGACCATCGCAAGCAGCCGGTCAGGCCCGCTCGGGTAGCCCATCGTGACGACCGTTTTGCCGACAGCGGCAGATTCCGAGTCGAGATCAAGCGGCACAGTCGGTATCTCAGGAGGCATCATCGCGGGATCGATGACGGCAATTGCGATGTCTTCGCGTGTGCCGAGTTGTCTGACGCGAAGCGGAAATGGTTGTGCAAAATTAGGGAAATAGATCACAAGACGTTTGAGCCGTGCACGGCCATTTGCGGCACGCATCATTTGCTTGACCTGGTCGTCTTCTTCCCAAGGCTGGACGACGTGGCGGTTTGTGACGATATAGCCGCCGCCGACGTGAAAGCCCGTGCCGATAAAATCATATTCAACCGTCGCACCGTTGCCCTCAGTCGTCAAACCGATCTGCGGCGGCATCTCGGGCCGGCCGGGGTCTTCGGACTGTGTTGGTTCGTAAGGGTTTGGACGGAAACTTTGCGGGTCGGCGTACCGGAGCACTTTGCCGCTGCGTTTATCGACCAGATCATAGACGCCGACGATCAGACAGACGGCTCCACCGTAATCAACCCGCAGATTTTGAGCAAGTGAGACCTGTTTGATCAGGTCTTTGTTGGTCTTATCCAGTTCGCCGATCTGGTCGCTCGTCTGGCCAAGTTTGTCCTCGAGCCGTTTGATGATGCTGGCCTGTTCTTCAGATTGCTTACGGCTCTGACGGAGCTCTGAGTTGACGGCAAAGCCGATGTACAAAACGCCAGTAATAAATGCCGCGATGAGTACGAGAGCTATAAGTTTGGTCGTAAGCGAGATCTCGCGCGAAAGCTCTCGGACGAATTCACGAAGAAATGCTTTTGCGTCGTCACGTTTGGCGGACGAGGCGGATTCGAGGGCGGCATCTTCGATAAAACGCGAGATCTGCGGCTGTTCGCGGTTCGTCGTTATCAGCGACGATTTGGTCTCAAGTGAAAAGAAAGCAAACGAGATATCCGAATCATCGACCGCTATCACGTCGCCATCCGTGATCGCGATAAAGCGGCGGACGGGTTTGTCATTGATCCGCAGGTCGAGTTCGGCGTTAAAATCAACGATGCGATACACGCCGTCAGCGTTTTCGAGGTCAAACCACGCCCCCGAACCGTCCTTACCGGGCGTATGTATCTGTAGGTCGGAGTTTTCGTCCGAGCCGATGCGAATACGTTCCTGTGAAAAGAATTCGGTACGTTTCTCAAGGCCGACCGTGATGTGGATTATGATGCCGACTGCCATGGATAGTGAATAGTAAATAACGAACAGTGAACCGTGATTAGCATACCAAAAAGCTAGCGTATTAAACTATATTTAATTGATATGGCAAAGCCAAAATTTATAAATAATCGTGTTGAACTAGAAAAACTCGCCCCGATGCTCAAAGCACCGATAAAGCGGCAGGTTTTTGTCTGTACGGGCAAATCATGCGCGGCCGTCGGCGGGCAAGAGGTAATGGCCGAATTTGACCGCATCCTCGTCGAAAAAGGCATCCGTCAGGGCAAAGAGACAAAAGGCCGCAACCCCATGGGCGAAGTCGTCCTCACCGAATGCGGCTCGATCGGCTTCTGCTCCATCGGCACCGCCGTCATGGTCCACCCCGACGGCACAATGTACGGCCAAGTCCAGCCGGAAGATGTGGCTGAGATCGTTGAGGAGCATTTGGAGAAGGGGAATGTTGTCGAGAGATTGGCGTTGATTGAACTGTAAGGCGTAAGAGAGGTTCAGTACATGCTGGAGGTATCAACTTTTTCGTAGGTAGCTTTTCCGGCTTTAATGCTAATTTTGATAATGCCGTCATACCTTACAGACTCGCCTTCGTTTTCGATTTCTAGTTTGCCAAGAGCGAACATCTCGTTGGTTTTTGTGTTAATGTGCAGATCATCAGCTACTACTGTGAAAAAGTCATAAGTAAACGTAATCCCTGACCGGTTTGATGCACTCTCCGCAAATGAACGTGCGTTATAGCTCCTAAGAGTTTGCGTCTCACATTTTTCAGTGAACCGAACCATGCCGCGGCGAACGCCACTGTCACTCAAATTAGGAATCTCTTCATAGGTGAAGTTAACGTATTGCAATGACGGATGGTCCGCGCCCTTCCTGTGAGCGTCAGACGACTCCCAAAAGACAGGAACTTTTGCATAAACCTTGACATTAAGTGTTCTAGTGGACTTAGGCTCAAGCTTTATTTCCGACCTGTATGTTGTTTCAAACCCTTTTGGACCCGTGACACTCACTGAGTAGATTCCGGGAGCTATCGTTAAAGAAAACTCTCCAACCTCCGATGTTTTTGCCTTTCGGACAATATCCTTATTCGACAGAATGATTTCGGCACCCGGTACGTATGAGCCTTGTGAATCGTGAACAGAACCGTTGAGAGTACAAGTCGCGGCCGTTTGCGAGTGTCCACTCGAATAACTCATCAGTAGCACAATCAAAATGAAGTGCGGCTGCTTGAGTAACTTAAAGATATTCATATCGGCTTTCCTCTAACGTCGTTGATAGTATCCCACATTGGGACACTATCAACGTTGTTTTTGATAGATATCGAAAAACTAAGGTGTTTTCTTTTTCTTGGTGAGGCCGGATTTGCGTTCGGATTTGCGGACGAAGCCCATTGCGCCGTAGAGAGGGCTGTCGTCGCCGTAGTTGGCGTTGCCGGCGACGCCTTGGCCGACTTTTGAGCGTTTCTCGTCGAGAGCCGCATACATATCGTCGCGTGCCTCGCGTTTTAGCTTGAGCCGCGCCTCGAGATCGCCCGCTACGAACCTAGCCGCACAATCCGATACAAAAAACCACCCCGTCGGCGAGACGCCGCCACCCCTCCTTGGTAAGGAGGGGAGCCTGATCCGAAACTCCCCTCCTTACCAAGGAGGGGTGGCACCCGCTTCGGGTGACGGGGTGGTTTTTTCGTTACGAAGAGACCTGTGCGGGGCATGTGCGGTTAGTGCGGCGGGCGGGCCGAACCGGAAGTTTGCACGGATGACGTCGAGCATCCACTCCGTTTCTTCAAAGACCTCGCGATTTTCAAATCGCACGACGCGAATTCCTTTGGACTCGAGATACGCGGTTCGTTCGCGATCTTCCATTGCTCCCACACTGCTAAAATGGCGAGAGCCGTCTAGCTCCACCGCGAGTTTCTCGGAAGGACAGTAGAAATCAAGAATGTAATTGCCGACGGAATGCTGACGGCAGAACTTGCGACCCTCGAATTTTGAGCTTTTTACTATTTTCCAGAAGGTAGCTTCAGCGGGAGTTAGAGTTTTACGCAATTCCTTGCGGAATTCACCGAGGTGCGGGAGCGTGTGAAAATCGGTTTCTCGGCGCTTTCGGTTACTCATTACTTACTGAATGACTGTGTAAAAACCACCCCGTCCGCCGAAGCGGCGGCCACCCCTCCTTTGTAAGGAGGGGAGCTTTCGGATCAACTCCTCATCGCCGTCAGTATCTCATCCACAACCTTCTTTGCATCCCCAAACAGCATCAGCGTGTTGTCTTTATAAAATAAGGGGTTATCGACGCCGGCGTAGCCGCTGGCCATGCCGCGTTTCATGACGATGCAGGTGCGCGATTCCCAGACGTGGAGGACGGGCATGCCGGCGATGGGTGAGCCGGGGTCGTCCATGGCGGAGGGGTTGACGATGTCGTTGGCACCGATGACCCAGGCGACGTCGGTCGTGGGGAAATCGTCGTTGACCTCGTCCATCTCGAAGACGATGTCGTACGGAATATTCGCCTCGGCGAGCAGGACGTTCATGTGGCCGGGCAGGCGTCCGGCGACCGGATGGATCGCGAATTTAACGTCCACCCCGCGTTCTTTCAATATCTTGCAGACCTCAGCAAGCGAATGCTGAGCCTGAGCAACCGCGAGGCCGTAGCCGGGAATGATGATGATCTTTTTGGCGTCGAGCAGCAGTTCGGTCGCACCGGTTGCATCGACCGAATGAACTTCGCCCTGTGGTTCTCCACTAGCTGTCGAAGCCGTGCCGCTTTCCGTACCGAAACCGCCGAGCATGACGCTCACGAACGAGCGGTTCATGCCTTTGCACATGATCTGGCTGAGGATCGCACCGGACGAGCCGACGAGAGCTCCGGTGATGATGAGCAGGTCGTTCCCCAACATAAATCCGGCCGCCGCCGCCGCCCAGCCGGAATAGCTGTTCAGCATCGAAACGACCACAGGCATATCAGCTCCGCCGATCGCCATGATGAAATGGATGCCCAAAATGCCGGTCACACCCGTCGCGATCAGCAGCGGCCACTGTCCGGTAGCTGTGTCGGGCGAGATGAAAAATGCGATACCAAGAGCGATGGTCGCGATCAGCATTATCAGGTTGATCAGATGCCGCCCCGGCAGCAGCAGCGGCTTGCCGCCGATCGACCCGCGTAGTTTTAGAAACGCAATGACCGAGCCGGTAAACGTGATCGAACCGATACAAACCCCAATAAATATCTCAACCGAATGAAGCCCATGCTCCGCCGCCGTCATCTGCGGCTGCGGGCCCAGATACGTCGCAAAACCTACCAAAACCGCCGCGAGTCCTACAAAGCTGTGCAGTATCGCCACCAGCTCCGGCATCGACGTCATCTGCACGCGGCTCGCTAAAATAGCCCCAATAACCAGCCCCGGAACAAGCGCCGCCGCAAGCACAGGCAGCCCGCCGGTGTTCATCGCGGCCGCCGTCGCGACCAACGCGATCAGCATTCCCAAAATACCGTAAAGATTTCCGCGACGCGCGGTTTCCTGCCGCGACAGCCCGCCGAGGCTCAAAATAAACAACGCACTCGCGGCGATGTAGGCGATTGTGATCAGACTTTGTTGCATTTAGGACAGTGCGAGGAACGAAGCATAATCGTCCTCGAAGAATTTAAGTATCTTCTCTCTTTCTTTCCGTATAAGGTCTTCGACGTTTTTGGTCGAGCAATTACCCAAACGTATCCAAATTACCTTAGGAGGAAAGCCGTATATCAGACTGCGGTCGTGCATGTCAGCATCCTTAGAAACGATCACAAACTCGTTTTCGACCGCATATTTCCACACTTCCGGATCACCCGACGATTTCAATCCAACGTTTCGCACGTGGGTAGAATCGGGGAACACGTCGGACAAATACTCCGCTAACATGTGCGAAAGATTTTCGTCAAAAAGAAAATTCACGCGGCAACCGGCACTTCCATCAGACGACGTTCGCGATCAGCCGCAAATGCGATGCAGGCTTTTAGATCATCTTTCGTCAGGTCGGGGAAATCCCTTAAGATTTCTTCTTCCGTCATATCCGATGCAAGATATTCCAGAACTTCATAAACCGTTATTCGCAACCCCCGAATACAAGGCTTGCCGCCGCGTTTGTTTGGTTCGATTGTTATGTAGTCTTTGTAATCCATAACTCATTGTATCGCAGAAAATGATCGCTCTCGTCACTTTCTGAACATCCCCAACATTCGATTCGTGACCAAAAATCCACCGGCGATGTTGATCGCGGCGATGAGGACGGCAATGGCCCCGAGGATGACGGTCAGGTTTAAGGTTGACGATAAAAGCTGGAGCATGCCGCCGACGAGGATGATGCCGCTGATGGCGTTGGTGACGCTCATGAGGGGGGTGTGCAGGGCCGGTTTGACGTTCCAGACGACCTGATAGCCGACGAAGCACGCGAGCATAAACACCGTAAAATGCGACAGCACCGACGGCGGAGCGATCGCTCCAATGCCAAGCATTATTATGCCGACGACTGCGAGCAGCCACGGGCTGATGCCGGTGCCTTCGTCGTGGCCGTGGCCGCCTGATTTTTTGGGGCTGGCGGCAGCAACGGCCGCACTGCTTTTTGTCGGAACGCCGGGTTCGGGAGGAGCCGCAGTTGGCGGCGTCGCCGGAGCGGGCGGCGGCCACATTAGCTTGCCGTCGTGCAGGACTATCGCGCCACGAACGACTTCGTCTTCGAGATCAATATTGATCGGTGCATCGGGCGACCCAGTCGCTACCGCTCCCGGTTCTGACGCGGCGGGTTTTGCAAGATCGGTGATCAAGGCAACGATCGTCGCTCCGTAGAGTTGGCTCGACATCGATGCCATGCGGGACGGCAGGTCGGTGTAGCCGACGATGGTCACGCCTTTGTGTTGGACGACTTTGCCGGGTTCGGTGAGGGCACAGTTGCCGCCCTGTTCGGCGGCGAGATCGACGATCACTGAGCCGGGTTTCATCGATTCGACCATGCCTTTTGTGATCAGTTTGGGAGCGGGTTTGCCGGGAATTAGAGCGGTCGTGACGATAATATCGACCTGCATCGCCTGTGCGGCAAACAAGGCCATCTCGGCTTTGAGAAAGTCATCGGACATTTGCTTGGCGTAGCCGCCCTTGCCCTCGCCCTCTTCCTTAATGTCGAGATCGAGAAACTCAGCTCCCATCGAAGCGACTTGATCTTTCGTCGCCGAACGCGGGTCAAACGCCCGCACGATCGCACCCAAACCTTTTGCCGCACCGATCGCCGAGAGACCCGCGACACCGGCTCCGATAACCAGAACCTTTGCCGGATCGATCTTGCCCGCAGCCGTAATTTGTCCGGTGAAGAATCTTGGGAAATTATTTGCGGCCTCGATGATCGCCCGATATCCGGCGATATTTGCCATCGCCGAGAGCGTGTCCATCTTTTGCGCACGTGTGATACGCGGCACGCAATCCATGCCAAAAACGGTCGCTTTACGCTTTGCGAGCCGGTCGAGCAGCTCTTTGTTCTGTGCCGGCCAGACAAACCCAATGAGCGTCGCACCTTCTTTCAAAAGGTCGGCCTCATGCACGCCGAGGTCTTTATTTTCCTCCGGCGGGCGGACCTTCAATATTAGGTCGGCAGCGGCCCAAAGCTCTTTAGTGCCCTCAATTACAGTCGCACCGGCTTCGCGATATTCGCTGTCGATGGCATTGATGCCGTGTCCGGCGTGCGATTCGACGACTACGTCAAAGCCGAGCTTTTTGAGCTTCAGGATAGTTTGCGGAGTCGCGGCAACACGTTTTTCGCCCGGATGTATCTCTTTTGGGATCCCGATTGTTGTCATTTGATTGCGTAAAACCTTTAGCCAAGTGTATTTGTGACTGGCCTTTACGTCAACCCGCGCCGTGGTCAAAAGCCCAGCTTTGGCGACAAATTAGCAGCAATCACGCCGGACGGCTCCAGGGAGAGTTATTCCTCTATATTCCAGTCAAAAGGAAATAATTTGCCCGCATCTTCGGGTGACAGATTTACACCCAGAAGCTGCAGGGCCGCCGACAATTCAGGATCGCGTCCGGCGGCCAGATCTGTCCCCGTTTTCACAATGACAGTTTGCGGAGTTACGCCCTTGTGCTCGACGCTGATGCCATCAGACATGATGACGTCAGCATTAGTCACGCTCATGCCATAGAATATGAGTGAATCGGTTCCCATCTGCAATCCCTCTCTTTGCGATTGCATCACAGCCCCGGAAGACTGATCACCGATTACGACACCGCGATTCTCAAGCTGTATAAATCTTGCAAAGATCTCTGACGCTGAACCCGAACGAGAATCAATGAGGACGACCAGTTTTCCACGAAAAACTTTGTTGCCCTGAGTCTTTGCCATTTGTGGCTTCATGGGCTTGCGGCCTTTCAGATCGGCGATTTTTGTGTCCTTTTCTACAAAATAGCCCGCTAGACGCTCCAGAGCGACGACGTAACCACCGCCATTTCCCCTGAGATCCAAGATGAGGTGTCCGGACGAGCCAATTCGCTCGCTCATGATTTTATCAATCTTGTCAGGGTCGATTATAAAGCTGGGCATGTTCCATATATTTACGGAACCCAATTGTCTGAATCGGTGGACGATCTTCCCGCCGCTGCGCCTATCCAATTCGCGAATCACATCATCGATACGTTGGAGTGCTTGGGTACGCGTGATCTTGGCCGCGAGATCGAAGGTCTTGATCTCATCCGAACCCGGGCTTTTTACCTTCAGGTTCAAACCGTTGCGAGGACTCACCACGTTGTAATAATAATCGACCTTCCATAGCTCTTTGCGCGAGGGCTTAAAACCCTCGATCGCTAAGATTTCGTCACCAGGTTTCAATCCTTGTTTTTCGGCATCGCTGCCGGGCTTTACCGCTATGACGAAGACATTGTCGCCGATCGCCTGCATTCGCCAACCATATTCAGATTCTACATTTCGTGCGGGCGGGTAAAAGAGCAGGTGGGAGTCATTAAAATCGACTACGGCTTGAGCAATGATGCCAAAAGCCTGACTCATCGAGGTGGCTTTGTCGACCTTTTCTTCCGCCTTTTTAAAGTGTGCATCTAGGTCAAACCCCTTATAGGTTGTGTCAAAATAATCGTCTTTTATCGTCTTTTTGACGTTTTTGAGCATATCTTTAGCCCGGCTTTTAGAATTGACGTCTAATCCCTGCGCCACGGCATATTGGAATGCCGATGCTATTATCAACAATAACAAGGCAAAACAGCTCGCGATCGATGTTCTGAACAAACGTTTGGTGCTCATAGATTTATGTTATGATTTCGGGTTAATTTTTGTTCCTAGGACATTATGGCAATGTTTTCGAAAAATATTATCAAAATCTTGACGTAAATGCAGGCTTTCGGTCAAAAATGCTGCCAATACAAATTTTTGTGAGCGGTCTTCAATTCGAGAGGACGGTTTTATTCATAGCCTAATCCGAACAAATATCCGCCAAAGAAAACATAGCAGCTGCACAACAGGACCTCG
>JBGTII010000194.1:0-10139 GCA_041745735.1 Pyrinomonadaceae bacterium
ACATAAGGGACGCATGAAAGCGTCGCTTGGGAATAAGAATTGGCTCCGCAGGTAAGACTCGAACTTACAACCCTTCGGTTAACAGCCGAATGCTCTGCCATTGAGCTACTGCGGAATATGACACGCCGCGCAAGATGCGAGGCGAACATAAAGATTAGAAATTCCCTCTGTAGAAGTCAAGTGCATTTAAGCGTGGGGATGATAAAGTAGAGGCAATGGCAAAAAAGGTTGAGATCAAGACTTCGGAAAATGACGCCAGCGTCGAGGATTATCTGGTGGCGGTGGATGATGAGCAGCGTCGGACGGATGCTCTCAACGTGCTTGAGATATTCAAGCAAGTGACCGGCGAGCCTGCAAGAATGTGGGGAACGACGATCGTCGGGTTTGGCAATCGCAAGGTATACCGCAGCGACGGCGGCGAGCTTGACTGGCTCATTACGGGTTTTTCGCCCCGAAAGGCGAGCCTCACGCTTTATGTGCTAAACGGATCACCAAACCAAGTCGATCTACTCGCAAAGCTTGGAAAACATAAGGCCGCGGGCGGCTGTCTGCATATAAAAAAGATGTCGGACGTGGATGAAAATGTGCTCGCGGAGCTGATCTCGGCGTCGGTCGCGAAAGCTACAACCTAAAATCCAGTCACTAAGTTCCCGGTTCTGACAAATCCGTTGACTGAAAGTATAATCGCTGTATCAAGAAAAGAACCCGGTCGCTATGGCTCGCGGTTCTGACATAAGGAGCGACCCTTTGCAGCACGAAACCATAATAATCCTCGATTTTGGCTCGCAATATACGCAGCTTATCGCACGTCGTGTGCGTGAGCATGGCGTTTATTGCGAGATACATCCGTTTCACTTATCGGCGGAGTCGATCGCGGCAAAGCGTCCGATTGGCGTGATCTTGTCCGGCGGACCGTCGAGCGTGACTGACGAAGACGCTCCGCGTGTCGAGGATGGTTTTTACGGGCGTGTAGGCGTTCCAATCCTTGGGATTTGTTACGGTATGCAACTCGTCGCCGCCGACCTCGGTGGTGCTATCGAACCGGCGGCTCGACGCGAATACGGCCATGCAAAGGTCAAGGTGCTGAGCGGAGCAACGGCGTTATTTAACGAGCTGCCATTTGAACTCGATGTATGGATGAGCCATGGCGATCACATGACACGGTTGCCTGACGGATTTCACCCGGTGGCGACTAGCGAAGACATTCCGACGGCGATCGAGAATGCGCAACGCGGTATTTATTGCGTCCAGTTTCATCCTGAGGTGTCGCACACGCCGCTTGGGAAAGAGATAATCCGAAATTTCTTATTTGATATTTGTAAATGCAAAGGCGATTGGACGCCAGCTCAGTTCATAAAAGAAGAGGTCGATAAGATCCGCGTCATCGTCGGGCCGACCGGTAATGTCGTCTGCGGCCTGTCGGGGGGTGTCGATTCGACCGTCGCGGCGGTACTCGTCCACGAAGCGATCGGTTCTCGCCAAACATGCATCTTCGTCAATAACGGCCTGTTGCGGGCAAATGAATTTGAAGACACGCTCAAACTGTACAAAGAGCATCTGCACCTAAATGTCATCGGCGTCGATGCGAGCGAAGATTTCTACGAGGTGCTCGACGGCGTTGTTGATCCCGAACTGAAGCGAAAAGCGATAGGTGCAAAGTTCATCGACGTTTTTGACGCCGAGGCCAAAAAGATCGGTGATGTTAAATGGCTCGTCCAAGGGACGCTCTATCCTGATGTGATCGAATCTGTGTCGTTGCGCGGTTCGTCCGTCACTATCAAATCGCATCACAACGTTGGCGGACTGCCGGAAAAGATGGATCTTAGGCTGATCGAACCATTGCGTGAGCTGTTCAAAGACGAGGTTCGGCTTATCGGCAAAGATCTTGGTATTCCGGACGAAATTCTACAGCGGCATCCATTCCCAGGTCCCGGCCTCGGCGTTCGCATACTCGGCGATATCACACCGGAAAAGGTCGAACTGCTGCAAAAAGCTGATCGCATTTTTATTGAGGAATTAAAAAACTTTGGTCTTTACAAAGACGTATGGCAAGCCTTTGCCGTGCTGCTGCCGATACAGTCGGTTGGTGTGATGGGTGATTTTCGGACCTATGAAAAGACCGTTGCTCTGCGAGCCGTGACCTCGACCGACGGCATGACCGCCGACTGGGCACGGCTGCCGCATGATTTCCTTGCGGCCGTTTCGTCTCGCATAACGTCGGAGGTTCGCGGCGTGAATCGAGTCGTGTACGATATCTCGTCGAAACCGCCGAGCACGATCGAGTGGGAGTAAAATATTTGGTCCGGTCCGGACCAGGTGGACCAAGTTGGACCAAGGTGAGGTAGTAGCATCCGTTCCCCTGTTGTAGTTTTCCTCGTCAATCGACCTAATGAATGTCTGATAAATCCGCTAATGTACTGGAATTTTGCAATGTCGGCTATTCGATTGATGGCCAGCAGATACTAAAAGGTATTGATTTGCAGGTTTCTCGGGGCGAGATTTTGATCTTGCTGGGCGAATCCGGATGCGGCAAAACGACCACGCTCAAACTTATCAACCGTCTCATCGAACCGACCTCGGGCGAGGTGATAGTTGAGGGCAAACCGACAACGGAATGGGATGCGATCGCCCTGCGTCGGCGCATCGGGTATGTGCTGCAAGAGGGCGGGTTGTTTCCGCACATGACGGTCGAGCAAAATGTCGGGCTTACCTTGAATCTGCGTGACGCTGACGGAGCGGTTATTTCCGGAAGGGCAAACGAGATGCTTGATCTTGTCGGGCTCGATCCGGCCAAATTTGCTGCCCGATATCCGCACGAATTATCGGGCGGCCAGCGGCAGCGTGTCGGCGTCGCGAGGGCATTGGCATCAGACCCTGATCTACTACTGCTCGATGAGCCTTTCGGGGCGCTCGACGCGATCACGCGGACCAATCTGCAGAAAGAATTTGCAAAGCTGGTTCGCGAACTCGGAAAGACGGCCGTTTTTGTGACGCACGACCTGCACGAGGCAATGCTGCTGGGAACGCGGATCGCATTGATGGAAAAAGGGAAAATTGTGCTGCTTGCAGATGCCGAGGGCTTCAAACGATCCGATATGCCGCTTGTTCGTGCGTATCTCGATACCGTATTGATGCCCGCGTGACCCTAGCGTATTATACGAAAACAAATTATGAGCAAAACAGATCAAAACAGACGAGAGTTTTTGAAGACAGGTGCGGCGGGACTGACGGCCATCGCTTTGTTTGGCAATGTGAGGGGCAACGGGGCAAATATCGTTGATGGCGATCCGTATCCTGAACTGGTCGAGGTCACGATACCGCAGCTGCAGGCAAAGATGAAGTCGGGCGAACTGACCGCGCGGCGGCTGACCGAGATGTATCTTGAGCGAATAAAGCAGATCGACGTTAAAACGCACTCGGTGCTAGAGCTAAATCCGGACGCCTTGGCTATCGCGGACGCAATGGACAAGGAACGCAAGAAGGGGAAGATTCGCGGGCCCCTGCACGGCATTCCGATTTTGATAAAGGACAACATAGATACGGCCGACAAGATGCACACGACCGCCGGTTCGCTGGCGCTGCTCGATGCTCCGACGCCAAAACGGGACGCCGCCGTTGCCGCAAACCTTCGCAAGGCCGGGGCTGTCATAATGGGTAAGACGAACATGTCTGAGTGGGCAAATTTCCGTGCCAATCCTCGCAACGGCCGCGGCACGAGCGGATGGTCAGGCCGCGGTGGGCAGACAAATAACCCCTACTTTCTCGATCAGAGTCCCTTGGGTTCCAGTTCTGGTTCGGGCGTTTCCGTCTCGGCGAATCTGATAGCCGTCGCTATCGGTACCGAGACCGTCGGCTCGATAATCTCGCCGGCTTTCGCCAATGGCGTGGTAGGCCTCAAACCGACCGTTGGCCTCGTTTCTCGAAGCGGCATCGTTCCTATTTCGCATACGCAGGACACCGCCGGGCCTATGGCTCGGACTGTGACGGACGCCGCTATCCTACTTAGCGCAATAGCCGGGAAAGACAAGCACGACCCGGCAACCGCCGAGGCTGATAAAAGGCGGGCCAAAGATTACACAAAATTCCTTGATGCTGGCGGCCTCAAAGGCGCCCAGCTGGGCCTCGTACTGGTTCCGCCCAGAACAAATCCCGAACCGTTCAAGGCGTATTGGCAGCCGTTTATTGAGAAGCTGAAAGCAGCCGGAGCGACGCTTGTTGAGGTCACGTTCCCTGATTACGGCCCGACACAGGCCGACCGGGTGAATATTTTGCAGTATGAATTCAAGACGGATATTGCCAAGTATCTCGAGCAGCGCGGCAGTCAATACAAGACGCTCGCGGATCTCATTAAATTTAACGAAGACCATAAAGACACCGAGCTGCAGATCTTCGGTCAGGAGATCTTTATTGAGTCGCAAAAGAAAGGCGATCTAACTGACAAGGTTTATCTCGACGCTATCGAGAAGGTCCACAAATCGGTCCGCGAAGATGGCATCGACGGTCTTATGGCGAAAAATAACCTTGACGCTTTTGTTTGCCCGGGCCTTGCCGGTGTCGGAACTGCCGCCGTTGCGGGTTACCCGTCAATCGTCGTACCACTAGGCCTACGTGATATACCGCCGTCAACAAATCAGGCCGGGGTTGCCGTTCCCGGAACTACCCAAACGACCGGTATGCTGTTTTTCGGCACCGCATGGTCCGAACCGAAGCTCATAAAGTACGCCTACGCCTTCGAACAACTTACAAAAGGCCGCGTTACACCGCAGTTTTTACCGACGATCCCCAAAAAGGCGTGAGTCTTAAATAATGACGGAGTTTCTTCAATTCCTTCGTGCAAATTGGCCCGAGTTGCTCACGCTGACCCGCGAGCATATCTTTCTTGTAATTATCTCGACGGGCTTTGCGGTGCTGTTTGGCGTGCCGCTTGGGATATTGCTCACGCGGGTCAAATCGCTCCAAACGCCGATACTTGGGTTTGCAAACATCATGCAGACGGTGCCGAGCCTTGCGCTGTTTGGGCTGCTGATACCAATCCCGTTCATCGGCGGGATTGGTGCGCGGACGGCGATCATAGCACTTGCTCTCTACGCGTTATTGCCGGTTATTAGAAATACTGTCGCGGGAATTCTCGGCATCGATCCAAAGCTGGGTGAGGCGGCGGTGGCCATGGGAATGACCGGCGGACAGATGCTGCGGCTCGTCGAGTTGCCGCTCGCGATGCCGGTGATACTGACCGGAATCCGCGTCGCAGTCGTCATATCGGTCGGCGTCGCGACGGTCGCGGCGGCGGTCGGAGCTGGCGGGTTGGGAACATATATCTTTCGGGGCCTGCGGCAAAACGATAATAATCTACTGCTTGCTGGGGCACTTGCGTCGGCCTCGCTTGCGCTGCTTTGCGATTTTGCTTTGGGGCAGTTTGAAAAGAGTTACGCCATCGGCGAGCAGGCGTCGTCGCGGCGACGGTTTGTAGGACTAGGTCTGGTCGCCGTGTTGGCCGTTGTTGTAGGCATCGGGTTTTTGCCGAATTTCAGATCTGAAATTTCAAATTTGAAAACAGGATCTGGAGAGAATAAGAAGATTGTCGTCGCGTCAAAAGATTTCACCGAATCTGTCATACTCGCGGAGATATTTGCCCAAATGCTCGAAAAACGCGGGCTTTCGGTCGAGCGTAAATTTGAGCTTGGCGGTAATCTTGCTCATGACGGGTTGCTGTCGGATCAGATCGATGTGTATCCCGAATACACAGGCACAGCATACACAGCCATCCTAAAACACAAGCCGATCACTGACCCGCAAGCGGTTTATGACCAGACAAAGGTCGAGTACGCAGACAAATTCAAACTGTCCGTAAGCCCCCCGCTTGGATTCTCAAACGATTTTGCGATCCTTGTTCGCGGAGATGTAGCGCGGAAACACAACCTAAAAACCATCTCCGACGCCGTGCCGATAGCACAAAATTGGCAAGCGGGGTTTGGTCAGGATTTTATGTCGCGTGCGGATGGCTATCCGGGGTTTTCTAAGGCTTATGGTTTTAATTTCGCCAAGCAGCCGCGCGAGATGGATCTGTCGCTGACCTATCGAGCATTGCGATCCAGCGAGCTCGACATCATCGCCGGCAACTCGACCGATGGGCTCATCGCCGCCCTTGATCTGTTTCAGCTTGCGGACGACAAACACTACTTCCCGCCGTATCAAGCAGTGTTTATTGCAAGACAAGAGGTCGGTCAGACACTGCGAGAAACTCTCGAAAAGCTACAGAACGCTATCTCGACCGAGGAGATGCGGCGTCTCAATTATGAGGTCGATGGCAAGAAACGCACGCCCAGGGAAGTTGCGGCCGAGTGGGTCGCTAATAAATAGCTTGCAACTTATCTGTAAATGTTGTAATCTCATAGTTTGATAATTCCGTATCTCATACGTCGACGGTAAATTCGCCTATATGTTTAGGCGTAACAGATAGTTCGAGAAACGGTTCGTTAATAACTGTTAGAAGATGTTCCCCGCAAGGGTGAACACCTCGAACGTAGATCCTTCCTTGCTACCGTTACACTGAAGAACACTCCGCGTTAGTACTTCTTATTACATCCCGAAGAGTTAGTTCGGATCCGTACCCACAGGCCAATTGTGTGCTTGTTTAGCGTATGGCATCAGGCGAATTGTATGTTTGCCCGATGGACGCGAACCTTCTTCAGTAGATAGAGATTTTAATCACAAATGAGTTTTAAAGATTTAGGCTTGCAGCCCTTTTTGTTGGGCCGTTGCGAGTCGTTAGGGTTTACCGAGCCTACACCTATTCAAAAGCAGGCTATTCCCATTGTATTTGAGGGCGGCGACATAATCGCGACCGCCGAGACCGGAACCGGCAAAACCGCCGCGTTCCTTTTACCGATATTGCAGCAGATCGACGTCAATCAGCAGAAAGGGACGACCGTCCTGATCCTGTCGCCGACGCGTGAGTTGGCAAATCAGACAGACGCGGCTTGCCGTGAGCTGGCACCAAAACATATCCGCTGTACGTCGATCATCGGCGGTGCCGGATACAAGGCCCAGATGGACGCCCTGCGTCGCCGGCCAAATATCCTTATCGCGACACCCGGACGCCTGCTCGATTATATGGAGCAGGGGCTGATCGATTTTTCAAAACTGAACGTGCTTGTCCTCGACGAGGCAGACCGCATGCTCGACATGGGCTTTATGCCGTCGATCCGCCGCATTGTAAAGGCGATACCGGCAAAGCGTCAGACTCTGTTTTTCTCCGCGACAATGTCGAACGAGATCGAGCATATCGCTTTGACATTGCTTAAGAATCCGGAGTACGTCGCTGTCAGCAAACGCGGACAGGCCGCCGGGCTGATCGAACAGACAGCTTATCCGGTTGCACAGCAATCGAAAATGCCGCTCTTGCTCGATCTGCTCGATAAGGAAGATTTTGATCGCGTACTCGTTTTCACACGCACAAAACGGGGTGCTGACCGTATCGCTCACGTGCTCGAAAAGCGTTCGCACAAATCGAACCGCATCCACGGCGACCGTTCGCAGTCACAGCGTGAAGCGGCGCTTCGAAGCTTCAAATCGGGCCACACAAACGTGTTGGTCGCAACCGACGTTGCGGCACGCGGCATCGATATCGATTCGGTTTCGCATGTGATAAACTATGATATACCCGAGGCGCCCGAGGATTACGTCCATCGCATTGGCCGTACGGGCCGAGCGGGAAACAAGGGCCGAGCGATCACGCTATTTACGATCGCCGAAGAGCATTCGATGCGGGCAATTGAAAAATTGACCGGCCAAAAGGTCGAACGCGTTGTGCTCGAGGGTTTTGGCGGACACGATATGCCGATCGGACTGGGCAAAAAAGCGACCGGCCCGGCAAAACGTACGTTTAGATCGTTTGGAGGCCGCCGCGGTAGGTAGGTAAAATTTATGGCAGTTAAGAAAGAAGTTTATGCAGTAGATGGCACGATCGAGATGATGTGCTCGTCATGTGACAGTGACCAGGCTCACAACATCGTGACCGTTACCAAACAGGGACAGATCACCAAAGCGGCTTGCGCTGCGTGTGAGACAGTCAGCACATTTACCCGCGGCGTCAAAACCTCGGTCGGCGGCGGTACGGGAAAGGCGGCTTCGCCGTATGACCGGACCCGCAAATACAAAAAAGGCCAGGCAATGACCCACGACAAATTTGGCCGCGGCGAAGTAACCGCCGTGATCGAACCGCACAAGATCGACGTTCTATTTGGTGACCAAATGCGACGTATGATCCACGATCAGACATAAATTACTGACAACTGATAGTGGATAACTAATAGTTAAGAAAAAGACGCGGCCGAGTCAATCAGACTTCGGCCGCGTCTTTTTTCTATAACTATCCGTTATCAGTTTTCCGTTATCAGTTTATTTCCGTCCGCCCCGTAGTATCAGTCCTAAAACCAATCCGACCGCAGCCGAGATGAGTATCGTCTGGCCCGGCTTTTGACGGGCAAATTCTTTTGCATCCTCGACAAGTTCTTGCGGGTCTTTGGATGAGATCTCTTTGAATTTGTCGCCGGCCTGGCTAAATTTATCGTTAGCAAAATCGCGTGCCTTGCCGGCCGCGTCCTGTATTTTTTGTCCGTATTCCTGTGCCTGCATTTTTAATTCTCCTAAAAATTCGTCCTGTTCGACCTTTTCCGTAAAGGGTTCATTTGACAGCACCAAACCCTGCTCCAGTTCCTGTTCCGCCTTTTTTACTTCTGCTTCAAATTCCGACATGATCCGTTGTTCCTCCGAATAAATAGTATAAATGCTGGCAAAATCAGTGTTTTGCCCTTTGTAATGCGCCCTCTCAGATGAAGCTGGCCGCCATAAAGTTGTAACGAATTTTTGCGGTTGATTGTTCGATTTCTTTGCGTCCTTTGCATCCTTTGCGGCTTTGCGGGAAACCGGCCTTTTATCACGCAAAGACGCCAAGGCGAAAGACAAAGTAAGAAAGGACACGAGATTACCGCTCATTGATTTTCCTGTCGGTAATTACTAATCTTTAGTTTTGCCGCCATGCTCAATATCAGATCCATCGAACTCACCGAGATAAACCTGCCGCTCGTCCATTTTTTTGAGACGAGCTTTGGTAGGACTTATGAGCGCCGGATAATTTTGGTGCGGGTCGAGGACGTGGACGGTGCTGAGGGCTGGGGCGAGATCACCTGCGGCGAGACACCGGGCTATTCGGACGAGTGGACAGATTCGGCGTGGGCGACAGCAGAACAAATACTCGCTCCGATGGTTGTCGGTAAGGAATTTGGATCGGCCGCCGATGTTTGGGACGCAATGAAATGGGCCCGCGGCCACCGAATGGCAAAGGCCGGTATTGAAACGGCTTGCTGGGATCTTGAGGCAAAAAAGCTCGGCGTTCCTTTATGGCGGCACCTTGGCGGCGTCAATCAAACCATTGACTGCGGTGTTTCAATCGGTATCCAGGACTCGATTGCACAGCTTTTGGAAAAGATCCGCGTCGAGCTTGAAGCCGGTTACAAACGCATCAAGATCAAGATCAGCCCCAGTTGGGATTACGATGTTATCAAAGCCGTCCGTGCCGAGTTTGGCGATATTCTGCTAATGGGAGACGCCAATTCGGCTTACACACTCGCCGATATCGATCTGCTGAAAAGCCTCGACGAGTTTGATCTGATGATGCTTGAGCAACCATTGCCATACGACGACATAATCGATCACGCCAAGCTGCAAGCTCAGTTGCAAACCCCGATCTGTCTTGACGAGCCGATCAAATCGCCCGAAGACGCCCGCAAAGCCATCGAGCTAAGATCCGGGAAGATCATCAATCTAAAAAACGGCCGCGTCGGCGGACACACGCAGTCGAAAATGGTCGAGCAGATCTGCCGCGAAGCCGGAATGCCCGTCTGGTGCGGCGGCATGTTAGAAAGCGGCATCGGCCGCGCCCACAACATCGCTATCTCAACCCTCGCGGGCTACACAATGCCCGGCGACGTCTCGGCCTCGAAAAGATATTGGCACGAAGACATCATCGAACCGGCAGTTGAAGTTTCGGCAATCGGCACCATTACCGCCCTCGACGCTCCGGGTATTGGATTCGACATCTGCCGCGACCGGATCGAGAAATCGTCCGTTCGTCAGTC
>JBGTII010000195.1:0-2269 GCA_041745735.1 Pyrinomonadaceae bacterium
AGTTAGCGGCAGAGGCGATGGGCGTCAACACCACTCGATATAAGGTCACGTCGTTTGTGATCGGCTCAGCGTTTGCCGGTGTTGCCGGAGTGCTATTTGCCCACTACAACAAATTTCTGCACACGAATGATTTCCAGTTCATCAAGTCGTTCGAGATTATCATCATGATCGTGATAGGCGGTATGGGTTCGATGACCGGGGCAATACTGGGTGCGATCATTGTCACGCTCTTACCCGAGGTTTTGAGGTACCTGCCAGATATCCAGATCGGGGGAACGGTGCTCAGATTTGCAGATCTGAGGCTTGTGATATTTGCCCTGATCCTGATCCTTACGATGATCGTGAGGCCACAAGGTATTTTGGGAACCACGGAACTCGGTACATTTCTAAAACGGTTTCGCCGTGCGGACAAAAATACGGGAGGCCTGAAATAATATGGCCGACAATGGTAACTACGTACTACATACGGACAAGGCCGAGATCAAATTTGGCGGCCTGACGGCCGTAAAGCAGCTCGATATGCAGGTCGGCCAGGGCGAGATCTATGGCTTGATCGGCCCAAACGGTGCTGGTAAAACGACGGTCTTTAATCTTCTGACCGGCGTTTATGAGCCGACATCGGGCGACATCAACATACTTGGAAAACGCATCAACGGCCTAAAGCCGTACCAGATCTCACGGATCGGGGTTTCGAGGACGTTTCAAAATATCAGGCTTTTTCCAAGCATGAGCGTGCTCGAAAATGTGGTAACGGCTTGTCACCGGCATTCAAAACAGAATTTAGCGGATGCCGTTTTCCGGCTTCCCAGATATTTCAAGGACGAAAAAGAACATCGAGATTTTGCGATGGAGCTGCTGAGCATCTTTGACCTGGACCAATACCAGGACGAGAGTGGGACAAGCTTGCCATACGGCAAACAGAGGCGTTTGGAGATCGTCCGGGCACTGGCGACGCGGCCGCAGCTCTTGCTCCTCGACGAACCCGCAGCCGGTATGAATCCGTCCGAACAAGAAGATCTGACAGGTCTCATAAAAGAGGTTCGCGACAAATTTAACCTGACGATAGTCCTCGTCGAACACAACATGCGCGTCGTCATGGGCGTCTGCGATCGCATCCAGGTAGTCGATTACGGTAAAACGATTGCGATGGGCTTGCCGCAGGACATCAAAAACGACCCGAAAGTGATCGAGGCGTATTTGGGGGATTAGAGATTTCGATCTCAGATTTGCGTTTGCCGATTGAACAAAACTCGCAAATCGAACTTCGCAAGTCGGAAAATTTCACCATGCTTACTTTAGAAGATGTATCAGTAAATTACGGGGCGATCGAGGCTCTGACCAATATCACGCTGCATATCGAGCAGGGTGAGGTCGTGACGTTGATCGGTGCCAACGGAGCCGGTAAAACGACTACGCTGCGCACGATCACCGGCCTGCTGGAACCCAAAGAGGGCCGCGTAATGTATGAGGGCAAACAGATCAGCGGTATGCCGACGCATAAGCTCGTGCCGATGGGCATTGCGATGTCGCCCGAGGGACGCGGGGTATTTGCCAATCTGAGCGTGCGGGAAAATTTGGAAATGGGAGCCTTTATCCGTAAGGACAAGAAAGGCATCGCCGACGATATGGAGCGGGGTTTTACACTCTTCCCAAGGCTGAAAGAACGCGAACAGCAAAAAGCCGGAACGCTTTCGGGCGGTGAACAACAGATGTTAGCGATGGCACGTGCATTGATGTCGCGTCCGCGTCTATTGCTGCTGGACGAACCATCGCTTGGCCTTGCTCCACTCGTCGTACATTCTATCTTCGAAGCTATCGACGAGATCAAAGCCGAAGGAACGACCATCCTGCTCGTCGAGCAAAACGCTAACGCTGCCCTGCACCACTCGGATCGAGCGTATGTACTCGAAACCGGCCGTATCGTCATGGAAGGCAGCTCAGCCGAACTAGCGGCGGACCCGAGGGTGAAAGAGGCGTATTTGGGCGAATAAGTTTTACCTCTCATTTGATATATGAACGGCGGACGGCTTTAAAAACCATCCGCTTTTTCTATGGAAAAAAAGAAAACCAGCGTTCTATTAAAATGGCTGATCGTGATCGCGTGCGGTGTCGGCCTCGCGATCATACCGCCGCCGGAGGGCGTTTCGCGTGAGGCGTGGACGCTGCTGGCGATCTTTATCGCGACCATCGTCGGTTCGATCGTCCAGCCGCTAACCGGTAGTGCGATGGTTTTGCTCGGCGTCGTAGCTATCGCCCTGTTTCGAGCCTT
>JBGTII010000196.1:0-16806 GCA_041745735.1 Pyrinomonadaceae bacterium
TTCGAAATTTGGCCTTAACGGATTCTCAGAAGCATTGATGCAGGAAGTGCGGCATGACAATATCAAGGTCAGCTACATCTGCCCCGGCAGCGTAAATACTTATTTTGGCGGCGACACGCCGACCGACGAAAAGGCGTGGCAGCTACAGCCGGATGACATCGCCCGCACGGTGATGAATCTGCTTGAGATGGATCCGCGTGCCTTGCCGAGCAAGGTTGAGATCAGGCCGAGCCGCCCGCCAAAACGCTAAACTACATCAGCTTTCAGCAAAGACCCGCAAACACGCTCGAGTTCCGCGGAGCTAAAAGGCTTAACAAGATAATCTGACGCGCCGAGGCCAAATGCCTTTTGCTTAAATTGCGGAGCGTCGAGCGACGTGACCATGACGACCGGAATGTGGCCTAAATTGTCGTCGGTTTTTACGTATTCGAGGAACGCCCAGCCGTCCACGACCGGCATCTCAACGTCGGACAGGATCAGGTCAGGTTCCCATTCACCATTTAGAAGGAGTTCGAGAGCGTCGGCACCGCTGGCAGCGGTGATCGCACGTAATCCGGCATCCTCAACGATCTTGGCAGTCATGCGGCGGATGCTCTGGCTGTCGTCAACGATGAGGACGAGCGGCGGTAACTCGACCGGCGGTTCCGGTTCGGGCTCGGGAACTGGTGTAAGCGTGACGGGAATACGCATCGTGAATTTTGTGCCTTGCTGCTGCTCGGATTCGACGGTCATCGAACCTCCGCGTGCCTCTACACTTTCTTTGACGATGCTCATACCGATGCCGCGTCCGGCGTTGAGGTTGAGCGAATCGGCGGTCGTCAAACCTTTTTCAAAGACGAGAGACTGGGCAGAATATTCATCCATTGCGATGGCGGCTTTTTGGTCAATGATGCCGGAGGCGACGGCTTTCTCGATCAGTTTTGCTGCCGAGATACCGCGTCCGTCATCCGCGACTGACAGGATCAGATCGTCGGCGTCCATACTGACGGCGACACAAATGCGGCCTTTTTCGGATTTGCCGAGCAGACGGCGCGTTTCGGGACGTTCGATGCCGTGGACGACGGCGTTCTTTAGCAGATGCAAGAGCGGTTCGACCAGCGCGTCGATGACAAGCGTATCGACCTCAAGATCGCCGTTACGTATCTCAAGAAAAGCCTTTTTATTTTCTTCTTGACCGGTCACTTGGACAGCCCGGTTTAGCCGCATTTCCAGATTGCCAAAGCGGACCATGCGGATCTGCATCAGCCGGTGAAGCATCTCGTCAGAAAGTTTTTCCTGTATCGCGAGCAGCGTTTCAAACTGGTTGAGCAGATCGTTCTCTGTCACAAAAGCAACCGAATTTCGCACCTCGGCAAAGCGCTCGGCTAGAGCGGAGCGGTTGACGAGTAGCCCGCGCGAGATCTTGAGCAGGTCGTCGAGACGGTCGAGTGAGACCCGGACGACGGGGGTTGAAACCGGCACGCTGATGTCGCTGCCGACGGGCTGCGAGTTGGGTTGCAATGCAACGGTCGATGATCCGGCCTTTTCAGCCGGGTCGGACGAGATCGAGTCGATGAGACGGCTAAAATCTTTGGCAAGTCTGGCGGCGAACTTGGGATCGTCATTCGTATCTTTACCTGAGGTCAACTCGTCGAGACGTGTCGTCGAGACGGTCAGTAGATCGATCAAGCGGGTGTCAGCGGAGCAGCGGAACTCGACCATTTTGTCGAGCAGGTCTTCGATGCGATGGGCGAGCTGTGAGGCCTCGGCAAAGCCGATGATACCGGCCGCACCTTTGAAAGTATGGGCGTTTCGTCGGATCTCCCAGAGGGCATTGCTGTCGTGCGGCGACGAGCGGAGAATCTTTAAGCTTGAGTTGATGTTGGCGAGCAAGCCCTCGGCCTCAGAGCGAAATATCTCGATCGTCTCATCGTCGATCTCAAAATCTTCGTTTTCCCAAGTGTCGCCATCGTCCTGCAGGCTGTTCTTAAATTGTTCGAACGATGCGTCAACAAGTTCGTTAACATCGTCGATAAAATCCTCAGACCCGAGCGGCATTTGTAGCATCTCGGCCTCAAGCCGAGAAATAAGATCGAGTGTTTTATTGATGGACGCGTCGAGATCTGCTCCGTCGATGGCCGCGAGGGTTTCAACCGAAACCGCACATTCTGTCGCAAGATCTGCAGCATTAACGAGCCCAAACTCATTCGCTTGGTCTATGAATTGTTCAAGTTTGCGATGTCCGTGGGCGAGATCAGTTGCGGTCAGACGGCCTTGGGCAAACAGGAGCACGCCTGCACGTATGCCGGCAAGCCTGTCCTCGGACTTTTCGAGAAAGGATTGTAGTTTTGCGGATTCCATTGTTCGAGCAGGGGGCAGCGGCTCGTTGGGTGCGTTTATTCTACCGAGACACTATCGGGTTCGAGGTAGGTTTCGAGGGCTTTCATCAGCGTCTCGGGGCCAAACGGCTTGGTAATGTAACCGGTCGTGCCGGCCATGCGGCCGCGGACCTTGTCAAAAAATCCGTCCTTGCCGGAGATCATCACGATCGGCACATTACGCGACGCGGGGTTGGCTCGGATCTGTTTGCAGACCTCGTAGCCGTCCATTCGCGGCATCGTGATGTCGAGCAAAACTAGGTCGGGCAGGCTTTCTTCGATCTTCGCGAGGCCCTCGACACCGTCTTCGGCGCAGACGACTACGTGACCCGATTTTTCGAGTTTGCCAGCGATGAGTTTGCGAACGGTGGCACTGTCATCGACCACCAGAATGGTCTTGCCATGCACCATCGGACCGCGAGCCTCGTCCTGACGCCGCATTTCGTCGAGCCGGATGACAAGTGTATTGATCTGGCCGGACAGGATAACGTTGTTTGGATTAAGGCGTGAAGCTTCCTGGAGATATCGGATGCCGGGACCGTAATTGCGGAGATTAAAATGCCCGATGCCAAGATTGGTCAGCTCACTTTCATCGAATTCGCGAAGGTTCCACTCGGCCTCCATCTGCGTGACGGCTTGCTGAACGGATTCGCGTTCGACGCGATCGTTCGAGAGCAAGGACTCGAGATCTGATAACGACAGCGAAGCGTGGCACGAACCGCACTCAAAGGCCTGAACTTCGTTTGGCGACCAGCAGAACGGACATTCGACGCCGTTTACAATAGTAGCGACGACAGGCGGCGGAGTCGTTTCGGTAACTGCATCAGGAGCGACTTCGACAGCGGGTGAGGAAAAGGGCGAAGCCGGTGTTGGGTCAAACTCTTGGTCAAAAGCAACGTTGGCTTGCTCAAAGATCTCCTCCATGGGCGGCAGGCTTTCGAGCGTGTCGGTGTCGGCATCGATCTTTTCATTTGCGGCGGCGAAGATGTCTTTGACCGAGCTGTCAGGTTCGTTTTTAACTTCTTCGAGTACCTCTTCCGGGGCCGACATTTCGACAGCTAGTTCAGCCGGAGTTTCCGGGGTTACGAACTCTGAGACTGGTTCATCGAAAGCAATAGGCTCTTCGGCTTGTTCAAATACGGATTCCGGTTCTCGGTCGAAAGCAGGAGCGGCAACCTCTACATCAGTCGCGACTTCCGGTTCTAAAGCAGGAGTTTTTTCGTCAAACGTTGCTTCGAGTTCATCGGCGGATTCAAATGCCACTTCTCCTTCAAATTCTTCTGTAATTTGTTCGGGAGCGGCCTCGACTTCGACTTCCATTGCCGTAGACTCGACTTGTGGCACAGGCATTGATCCGGGTACGATCGTTAGCGAAAGGAAATCAAGGTTTGCACGGGCGGCGGCGTTGGCGGGGTCAAATTCAAGCGCCTTTTCCAGGCAGTTCGTCTTGGCCGTCATATTTGTCGAAAGATGCGAGAGCAGCATCCACGCGTCCGCATTTGAGGGGTCTTTGTCGAGGGCAGCGTTAAGGATCTCAACTGCTTTGCGGGTCTTACCGGCAGCGGCGGCGGCCTTTGCCTTGGAAACTGCGGACTTTGATCTCGTGGCGGCGATCGCCTCCAAAGCGTCTTTTGCCTCAGCATTGTTGGGATCCATAGTAAGGACGCAGTTGAGCATTTCGACGGCGTCGTCAGTTTCGCCGGATTCGGCCAGAGACTTGGCGTCGGCGATGACGGCCGAAGTACGCATACGTTCGATCGCGACCAGAGCATCTTTGGCGTCTTCGTTGTCGGGGTTGATCTGCAAGACGCGGTTCAATAATGTAACCTGCTGATCGTCGGTGTCGGCAAGCTTAGCTTTCCATAGCCATGCTGAGTCGCAGTTCTCGTCATGCGCGACAGCCTGGTCGAGACACTGTGCGGCGAGGTCGGCCGAACCCGCTTGGTGAGCGGCGGCGGCACGCTGGACAAACGTTTTGGCAAGCACGCCGAGCGTCGCGACCCGCCATTCGGCGGCACGCTGATTGTCGGGATTGATGTTGAGGACGTTGGTCAGGAACGCGAGGAGTTCCTCAGGGTATTCACTGATCGAGGCGAGCCACATCCACGCGTCTTCGCACTGCGGATCCAGAGCGGCTGCGCGGGTCAACTGGATACGGGCTTGATCGCGGTCACCGCTCTGGGCTGCAGCGACACCGAGCTTAAGAAAGACTTGCGGGTCCGGAGCGACGGAAACCTCGTCAAACATTTGATCATCGACGAGAGGGAGAGTGGCTACGCTTGGTTCGAATTCTAATCTCATAATTTTGTGATGGCAGGTTTGTTTTTGAGACCTAATGCGGGAGAGCGGCAATGGCACAGCGCCCAATTTCACTCTATATTCAAGAGCAAAACCAGTGCCATCGCGAGCAAACGGGAGAGCGAATTGTGAAATACCGTAAAAGTGCCTAAAATAAAGGGCAAAAGGTCGGTGCGTGAGGGCGGAAATTTGATTGTACCGGAACACATCGCAAAAAAGTGACAGAAAGTGACACCTGGAGACGCTAAAAAGTAGCAAATAAAGGCACTAAGCGGCATTTTTCGAACCAAAAATGAGCAGCTATGACGTGATAATTATCGGTGGTGGACCGGGCGGACTATCGGCAGCGTTTTGGTGCGCCGAACTGGGTTTGAAAGCGATCATTTTGGAGCGTCAGCAGTCGGTCGGTGGACAGCTTTTGCGTACATACGGCGACATCAAAAACTACCTCGGTGTAGAGTCAGTAGGCGGTGTCGAATTGCGTGATATTTTTCTGCGCCAGGTCGAAACCAAAGATGTGGAGCTGCGAACAGGCGTTGAGATCGAGACGGCCTATCTTGTTGAAAGAAAAGTAGTTATGGCGGGCGGTGAAGAGATACGCGGTGAAGCTATCATCATCGCTACCGGTGTTCGGCGACGGAAATTAGGTATTCGCGGCGAAGACGAATTTCATGGAAAAGGCATACTCGAGTCCGGTGTCAAAAACCAAAATGAGACGGCCGGAAAACGCGTAGCGATCGTCGGCGGCGGCGACGCTGCACTTGAAAATGCGCTGATCCTTGGAGCCAATGCGGAGAAGGTATTTGTCGTTCATCGCCGAGGTGAATTGTCGGCTCGAAAAGAGTTTGTCGAACAGGCCGAGGCAAACGAGAAGATCGAATTTGTCTATAACTCACAGCTCGCCGCAATTGTTGGAAATGAATGGGTTGAGGGTGTAGATGTGAGAGACATTGCGACAGGTGCGACCATACACATTCCCGTTGACGCGGTCTTGATCCGTGCAGGCGTTCAGCCGAACACCGAATTATTTCACGGCCAGATAGGCGTCGACAAGTCCGGATTTATTCGTATTAACGCCGATTGCTCGACCGATCTGGTCGGTATTTTTGCCATCGGTGACGCTGCAAATCCGATCTCGCCCACCATCAACACAGCTGCAGGACATGGGGCAACCGCCGCGAAGGCGATCTCAGATCTTATAAAAATGTAAGTGAACGCCGGAATTATCGGGCCGCGAATGAATCGTTGCCGGTGATGTCGGCGAGGTGGCGGGTGTCGTTTAGGGCGAGGACGCGGACGTTGCGGCGGCCGCGGAGTTCAAAGCGGTTGATGCCGCAGTTTGACGTTATGATCCAGGGCGTTGTTTTTGTGCTGCGGTGGATCGCTCCCATGAGGTGTAGCGTGAGAAAGCAGATGGCGCCTGTGTGTGAGAAAATAGCGACGCGTTGGCCGTTGTGTTCGTGGATGACGTCGTGGAGTTTGGTCGTGATGCGGCGGAGCAGGTGGCGATAGCTCTCGCCTTCGGTTATGACGTGGTTGACGCTGCGGTTGACGAGTGCGTAATAGTCTTTTGGATGACGCTCTTTTGATTCGTCAAAGGTCAGGCCTTCGAGCACGCCGACGTGGCGTTCGCGGAATGCATCGGACGTATTTATCTCCAGCCCAAGCCGTTTTGCCAGCGGTTCCGCCGTCTGCACTGCGCGGGCGAGATCGCTCGAATAGATCGCATGTATCCCTTCTTTCGAAAGTAATTTAGCCGTTAGATCCGCCTGACGCTGACCGAGATCGGACAGAGGCGTCGGCCCGTGGCCGCCAAAACGCCCTTCGGCGTTTCCGGCAGATTGCCCGTGTCGGATGAGGTAGAGTCTTGTTGGTGGCGGCATAAATTATTCATCCGAGGCTAATCAAGATCTTCGATTTCGAGCCTTTTCGTTAAAAGGTCACGTACTGCAAGTTCAAGTGGCTCAATATCAGATTCTACGATCGACCATACGCGTTGGAGATTAAGATCGAAATAATGATGTGCAATTTTATCGCGAAAGCGACGAACCTGTTTCCATGGAATTTCGGATCGTTCCAATAATATCTCATCGGGGATATTTTTGGCGGCCTCACCTAAGATCTCAAGGTTTCTAGCTACAGCGTCAAGCGTCTTTCGGTCAGCGACAAACTCGTCGAAAGTCATGCCGGCAACGTAGGATCGAATATGCTCGCACGAATCCACCATGTCAGCCAAATAATGACTATAGATTCGGGACATAGACGACCTCGCGGAGTATTCTGTTGCGGAGAAGTGGCTTGATATCTTCCTCAGGCACTAAGTCAACTTTTCTGCCAAAAAGATCTTCGAGAAAATCCAAAACTTCTACGTACGCACCAAACGTATTGCTTTCCATTTCTACCAGAATGTCGACATCGCTGTCAGGTTTTTGTTCTCCGCGCACAAAAGAGCCAAATAGACCGAGCCGATTCACACCAAGCCGGCGAATCGAGTCACGTTCTTTTTCGAGAAGCTTGAATATTTGGTCCCGACTTTCCATTCTAGCAATTTAATCCAAAACTCTTGATAAAACAAGCTTTAGTCTTAGGCGGCGACGGCCTCGGCGTTGAGCTTTTCCGTCTGGTAATGCGTCTGCAGGGCCGCAATGAATTCTTCGAGCTGGCCCTCCATTACGAGGGTTAGTTGGTGGACGGTCATGCCGATGCGGTGGTCGGTGACGCGATTTTCTTTGAAATTGTATGTGCGGATCTTTTCCGAGCGGTCGCCGCTGCCGACCATGCTCTTGCGTTCGCTTGCCTCAAGGTCGTGCTGTTTTTGTTCCTCAAGCTCCTGCAAACGGGCACGCAGAACGCGCATCGCTTTTTCGCGGTTTTTGATCTGCGATTTTTCGTCCTGCATTGAAACGACAACGCCGCTGGGCATATGCGTGATGCGGACCGCGGAGTAGGTCGTGTTGACCGACTGGCCGCCCGGGCCGGATGAGCAGAAAGTGTCGATGCGGAGGTCGTTTTGATTTATCTGGACGTCAACCTCCTCAGCCTCGGGCAGAACGGCGACGGTGATCGCAGACGTGTGGATACGGCCTTGGGTCTCGGTCTGCGGCACGCGTTGGACGCGGTGGACGCCGGATTCGAAACGCATTTTCGAATAGACGTTGTCGCCTTCGATCATTGCGACCGCGTCTTTGATGCCGCCCATGCCATTATCTGAGGCTTCCATGACCTCCATCTTCCAGCCTTGGGTTTCGGCGTAGCGGGCATACATCCGCAGGACCTCGGCGGCAAACAGGGTGGCTTCGTCGCCGCCGGTGCCGGCACGGATCTCGAGGATCACGTTCTTTTCGTCGTTAGGGTCTTTTGGAATGAGCAGGAACTTTAGCTGCTCTTCGGCAGCGGGTAGTTTTTCCTCAATCTCGGCGACCTCGAGAGCGATCATATCGCGCATCTCGTCGTCTTCGGCGAGAGCGGTCATGTCTTTTGCTCCTTGCAGATCTTCTTGCAGTTTGCGGACCTCGCGATATTTTTCGACGATCTCGCCAAGCGAGCGATGCTGTTTCATCAGCTTGGCGTACGCCGACATATCGGACATAAACTCGGGCTGCGAGATCTGCTCGGTCAGTTCGTCGTAGGACTTTTCGATTTGTGCAAGTTTTTCAAACATAAAACAGTTGGCAGTGGTCGGTTGTCGGTTGTCCGTCGCAGAAAAGAGCAAATCTGACGTTAGACGGCTGACCCTTCTTCAAACGACCACTTCTAATTCGCGTTGAAATATCGGGGCGTTCTCGACTTCCGAAGGCTCGAGTTTTAGCGACTCGTCTAGTGCCTTGATCGCGACTTCGAGCTGTTGGTCATCGGGTTCCTGGGTAGTGATGTTTTGAAGCCACAGGCCCGGCTTGGTCATTAGTTTGAAGACGGCACTCGATTCTTTCTTAGCTGCGTAGCGAATGACCTCATACGAAAGTCCCGCGACGAGCGGCATCAGAGCGATGCGGACGACCAAATTCATCCAGGTCGCTTCGAAATTGATAACTGAAAACAGCACGATCGCGACGAGCATGACGACCATCAAGAAAGATGTGCCACAGCGCGGATGTTGCCGGCTCTGGATTGTCGCATTTGCGGGCGTCAGGTCGAGGCCTTTTTCCCAGGTGAATACTGTTTTGTGTTCGGCACCGTGATATTCGAAAACGCGGCGGATGTCCTTTAGATAAGACATCGAAAAGATCATGATGATAAAAAACACCATTCGGATCACGCCGTCGATCAGGTTGAACGAAACCCAAGAACCGAATGAGTCAAGCTGGATCTTCCAGACATAAGCCTTGATCGTTTCAAGCCAGCCTGCGTCAGCCGCAAGTGCCGGTGCACCTGCCCAGCCGAGACTGATAAACAAAATATTTGTCAGCACGAGCGGTGCAACAATAAAGAGCAAAATGTTAAAACCTAACGCAAATATGATCGAGCCCACGGCGGATGCTGACTGGCCAGCCTTTTTCGCCTTAGACTCAGCGGGCATCGTGACCTTGGCCGGAGCTTTTAAGAAATCCTCGTCGGTCGTGCCCTCAACAAATGCGAGCTGCGTATCCCCAGCCTTTTCCTTAGCCGCAGCCTCTGCCGCGTTCAGGTCGTCTTCGTAGATCTTGGCTGAAAAATTGAGAGCTTTAACGCCTAGAGCCATCGATTGGATGAGCGTCGCACCGCCGCGAAGGACGGGCGTGTTCATCCACTTATATTTGTCGCTCCATTTAGGCAGCTTTTCGGCGGTCGTTACGATCGATCCGTCCGCACGACGGCACGCGATCGCATAGGCCGACGGAGTGCGCATCATGACGCCTTCCATCACGGCTTGGCCGCCGACGATGAGGTCACGCTCCATAGCGAAAATGGTGTGGATAAAACGAAGCATTTTTGGCGAAAAACGTTTTTTCATATCATTCCTTAGATAAGTATCTGTTAGAAATAGATGTTCAATAAATCCAAAATCGCAGATCACAGACCGAAATGTGAAAGACGCCGACCTTTTTTGCCTTACGAAGAGGTGTTTGCACACCGGTATCGATCGGCCAAGAGTCGGCGTCAAATTTTGAAAAGCTAATACTGGGTCTGTTCCAGTGTCAACATTTTATTTAGCTGCTTCAGCCACCTCAGCGGCTCCGCGAGCGTAACGCTTGTTAAAGCGGTCAACGCGTCCGGCCGTATCGACCAGCTTTTGCTTACCGGTAAAGAACGGGTGGCAAGCCGAGCAAATTTCGATGTGCAGATCCTCGCTCATCGTCGAGCGTGTCTGAAACGTGCTGCCGCACGCACAGATCACTGATATTGGCTTGTAATTCGGATGTATTTCCTGTTTCATTTCTATCTTCCTTCCGCCGTATATAAGCGGTATGCGGTTTAACGCAATCCTTAATGATACGGCGAAAAAGGTGTTTGGTCAAGTAAATGCAGAGGTCTGCGCGTGAGCAAGGGCGTGACATCCAACTTGCGTGTTACGCCCTTACTAACGTGCGGGCTTCTGCATCAGAAGTCTATCGTTTCATCGAGTTTTCGTAGATCTCGATCCATTGCTGCGGCGTGACTTTTGATGCGAGTTCGCCGATGAGGTCGAGCGGTATGTTTTCGCGCTTGGTAAACCGGATGCACGATTTACCCATGTTGAGTTTCCTGTTTGAGTGTTTGGGCCACTCGGCACGAAACCAATCCAGTTGCTCGACTTCGCCATAAAGACACATCGCGTACAAGGCGATATGATTTTTTTGCGACGCGATGCCCATAAATGGTAGCGGCTGCGTAGGGTCGCAATGATAGCCGGCCGGATATGTTTTGTGCGGCACGACCCATCCCATGTGCCCGTAGCCCATAGTTTCCTCAAAACCTTTGGGCAGGTTTTTGTTAATGACCTTGCGGAGTGCCGTCAGCGCCGCTTTGCGGTCCTCGGGTAGGCCGGCAATGTATTCGTCAGGTGTTTTGGCATCGTATTGCATAAGAAAATTTTATCACCAAGTTGGGTGTTACGCCGTTCTGGCACAAAAAAACGTGCCAGTGTTGCGAGAACGTCGCAACCGACTAACGTACGGGCTTCTGCAACAGATCTTCAAGATGTTGTGAGGCAATGCCGTAAAATTCTTTTAGATCTCGGATCTGGGTTTGGATATTTTCTGTATCTTTTGCCTGAGCGAGCTTGGTGGCAACCAGCATATTATTTTTCGGCGTATGCTCGACAGAGATGAATTCGAAGAGCTTTGTGGCGTAGCCCTCGCGTTCGAGGAGTAATGCTCGCAGGCCGTCGGTCAGGGTTTCGGCGACGCGTTCGATCATGACGCCGTGTTTTAGGATGTCGTGCATCATCGCGGGCGGTTTCATTTGCTTGCGGACCTGCTTATGACAGCACGGAGCGGCGACGATGAGGTCGGCACCGCAACGTATGCCTTGAAACAAGGCATCGTCGGTTGCGGTATCGCAGGCATGGAGGGCAATGAGGATATTTACGTCCTCGAGATGGTAAGAATCGATCGTCGCCTGGACAAACTCGAGCCCGTCAAACTCGCTGGCACGCGCAACGTCATTTGAGATGGCCGCGAGATCGCTGCGTGCCTCGACGCCGGTCATCCGCACATCGATGCCACGCACGTTCTTAAAATAATCGTATGCCGCAAAGGTCAGATAGCCTTTGCCTGAACCCATATCGACGATGTTGAGCGACGTACGGTCTTTTAGATCTGATCGGTCCACGAGATCGGCCAGGATCTGGACGTATTTATTGATCTGTTTCCATTTACTTTGCTGCTGAGAGCCCACCTCGCCATTGGTATTGGTAATGCCGAGAGCATTTAGATAGACGCTGTGCGGGTCGATCAGCTTCTTTTTCTTGCGGTCGTGTTCGAGCGGCGGCGCTTTTTTGAAAGCAGGTTTCCCGACATTGAGTCTCGAATTTTTTCGTCCAATATCCAATTGAAAGTCGTTCTCTGTCGTAAAAAGATGGCCGCTAAAAAACTCAGTTCCCAGCAATTGGCTGATCAATACCTGTCCGTTAGGGATAGTGTAGTTCTTTGCTATGTCTCGGGAATCGTGACGATACAAAAAGAAAAGGCGGATGCCCTTGTTAGTCTTGATCAGTCGGATATTTATCTTTTGCAGGTGCAGGTCAGAGCCTTTATAATTGCCGAGAGTCAATTTTACAAACGTGCCGCTGGTGATGCGCGCGGCAAACTCGGTCAGGAATTTTTCGATGTTCTCGGTCATAAGAAAATTAGCCACAGATTAACACGGATGAAAACGGATAAGAAAAGGCATGACGGCTAACTGGTATGATCCGTCCTGATCTGTGCGATCGGTGGCAAATAATTGTATGAAAAACTTATTTCACCTTGCGTTTCCGGTTCATGATCTCGCTGCCGCGCGGGAGTTTTACGGTGGCGTTATGGAATGTCCTGAGGGACGCAGTTCGGAGTGTTGGATCGATTTCGACCTTTTCGGGCATCAGATCGTGACGCATCTTGCACCCGAGTCGGCGGGTGTTAAGGCGACGAACCATGTCGATGCCGATCATGTTCCGGTGCCACATTTTGGCATCGTGCTGCCGATCGACGAGTGGCGTGCACTGGCGGACAAGCTCAGCGCAAAGGGCATTGAATTTATCATCGAGCCAAAGATACGTTTTGAGGGCGAGGTCGGCGAACAGGCGACGATGTTCTTTCTCGACCCGAGCGGTAACGCATTGGAATTTAAGGGTTTTAAGGATTTTTCATCCGTTTTTGCTAAGTAAGAAGTTTTGCCACGAACTACACGAATGGCACGAATGGAAAAATCCTTCTTAATTCGTGCCATTCGTGTAACTGGTGGCTAAAAATCCTATGGGTTCTGAAATTGTAATAATTGGCGGGGGCGTGGTTGGGGCGTCGGTTGCTTATCATTTGACCGAGCGTGGATGCCGCGATGTGCTGATGCTTGAGCGTGAGGAGATGCTCGGGCTTGGTTCGACGGGTAAGGCGACGGGCGGCGTGCGTGCGCAGTTTGAGACCGATATCAACATCAGGCTTTCGCTCTATTCGATGGATTTTTTTCGCGATTGGGATTTTGATTGTGCATACGATCCGAAAGGCTATCTCTTTCTCGCCACCAATAATCTACATTTGGAATACCTCGACCGCACGGGCGAGCGGCAGCGTGAACTTGGCTACGACGGCGTCCACCTTTTAACTCAAGCCGAGGTCGCGACGATGGTGCCGGGTGTAAATTGCGACGATGTGGTCGGCGGCGGCTTTGGGCCGCGTGACGGGTTTATCAGTCCGCTTGCAGTGCTCGAGGGATTCATGGTCGAGGCGGCGATGAAAGGGGCTAAGGTCAAGACCGGTACGCTTGTCAGGGCGATCAATGTCGAGAACGGCCGCGTGACGGGGCTGCACACATCCGACGGAACGCTCGAATGCGATAGGGTTGTGCTTTGTTCGGGGGCGTGGGCGAGGCATTTGGCCGCGACCGCCGGGATCGATCTGCCGGTCGAGCCGCAGCGGCGACAGATAGTTTGGGCAAAGGCCGCGAAAGCTCTGCAGCCGGATCTGCCGATGGTTATTGATCTGAAAGACGGTTTTCACTTTCGTCCGGCTAGAGATTTTCATGTAGCGGCTGATACCGGCGATGGCCGCGATGTGCTGTTTGCGTATGCTGATCCGGACGAGCCAGCGGGATTTTCGACGGAGTTTGACGAAGCGTTCCTAGACAAAGTGGGCGAAAAGGCCGCCCATCGGGCCCCGTTCCTGAACGGTGCGCAGATCGTCTATGAAAAATGCCGTGCCGGATTGTATGAAAATTCGCCGGATCATCACGCCATTTTGGGCGGCTGTGAGGTCGAAGGTTTGTATTTTGCAAACGGTTTTTCGGGCCACGGCGTGATGCATTCGCCGGCGACGGGCAGGGCACTGGCGGAGATCATTCTGGACGGGGAAGCGAGTTTTCTCGATGTGTCGTCACTGCATATAGACCGTTTTGCTAAGGGCGAACTGCTGCACGAAACTGCATTTATCTGATAGAAGAGTTTTTTGCCGCGGATTAACGCGGATGACGCGGATAAGAAACATTTCCCCTTATTGCTATTATATCTGCGTCATCTGCGTTAATCTTCGGCTAAATTTCTTCTTATGTCGAGTGGGCTACAGCTCCTCTGTGGTAAATTCACATTATGAAAACCGCGCTTGTTCATCATCCTATTTATGCCAAACACGACACCGGGCCGGGGCATCCGGAGACGCCGTTGCGTTATTTGGCGGTTATGGATGCACTGCGCGAGAACGATGCTTTTTGGGAAAGCCTAAATGAGATCACGCCGGAAAAGGCAGCGAAGGGGTTGATACAGGCAGCACATTCGGCGGCACATTTTAAGCATGTCGAGTTTGCGTTTGCCAACGGCATTGACCGGCTCGATCCGGACACTGTCGTTTCGATGAAATCGTTTGACGCTTCGCTCTATGCGGCAGGCGGAGCGGTTACGGCGGTCGATGCGGTGATGCGTGGGGATGCGAAAAATGCGTTTGTCGCGGTGCGTCCGCCGGGGCATCACGCGACCGGGGAGAATGCGATGGGTTTCTGTCTATTTAACAACGTGGCCGTCGCCGCCCGATACGCTCAAAATAATTACAAAGAGGTCGAACGCGTCGCTATTATCGATTGGGACGTTCATCACGGCAACGGCACGCAAGGCATCTTTTACGCCGACCCGAGCGTCCATTTTTTTTCGATGCATCAATATCCCTGGTATCCGGGTTCGGGCAGCCGCGGCGAAACGGGTTATAGCCGCGGCGTGGGCACGACGATGAATGTGCCGGTCAAGGCCGAGACGCGTGCGGACGAACAAAAACGGATGTTCGAAAGCGCGCTTGAGTCGATCGCTACAAATTTTCGTCCGGACTTTATATTTATTTCCGCCGGTTTTGATGCTCACCTGACGGATCCGCTGGGGCAATTGCGGCTGACCGATGACGATTTTGTTTCGATGACGCGAACAGTGATGGATTGGGCCGACGAGGTTTGCGAAGGGCGGATCGTGTCTTGCTTAGAGGGCGGATACAATCTGGACACGCTTGGGGCGACCGTCAAAAACCATGTCGCCGAGCTAAACCGCTGACTCGGGTTGTGCTAAGATGCTCTCAAAGCCATTTAGATCTAAGGGAGTGCCGCTATGCCTGATGTAGAAATTCCGTGTGTGCAGTGTAAAGAGACCTTTGTCTTTTCCGAAAAAGAGCAGGAGCTTTTTTATCAGCGCAATATGATGACGCCGCAGCGGTGTGCGAAATGCCGCTCAAAAAAGGCGGTAACCCGTCCCGACGCCCCGGCACGATTTGAGATAGTTTGTGATCACTGCGGCCGCCACGACACGGTGCCTTTTCAGCCGAAAGTCGGACGGTCTGTGTTGTGTAAGGACTGCTTTGAGGCGAGCCGCTCGCGGGCGAGACAGGGATAGTGAACAGTGAACAGTGAACAGTGGTTTATGAGTTTTGAAACAGTTAATTACGAATTGAATGCTGGCGTTGCAACTGTGACGATGAACCGTCCGGATGCTTTGAATGCTCTATCGCTGCAATTGACCAAGGATCTTGACGGAGCGTTCCGCAAAGCTATCGTGGATGAAGCCAGAGCCGTGGTCTTTACGGGAAACGGACGGGCTTTTTGTTCGGGCGGTGATCTGCGGGAAATGCAGTCGATGTGGGAAAAAGAGGGGCGAATCGAGGCTTTTCTAGAAGACCCGCTGGCCGCATTGCACGGCGTGATCCGTCTGATGCGTGAGACGCCGATACCGTTTATTGCGGCCGTCAACGGTGTGTGTGCGGGAGCCGGAGTCAATTTCGCTCTTGCGTGCGATATTGTTATCGCGGCTGACGATGCGTCGTTTCGCGAGGCATTTGTCCGTATCGGCCTGACGCCGGATTGCGGTGGCACATTCTTTTTGCCGCGAGTCGTTGGTGAAAAGATCGCGACCGAGCTGTTTATGACCGGCGATGCCGTTTCGGCGCAGCGGGCGGTCGAGATCGGTATGATAAACAAGGCAGTTCCGGCTGCATCGCTGCTTGACGAAGCAACACAGCTTGCCGCAAAACTCGCCGCCGGGCCAACAGGTTCGATCGGCCGCATCAAGCGTATGATGAACGCTTCGTTCTCAAACGACCTAACTGCACAACTCGCGCTTGAGCACGAGTGTCAGATCGAATCAGGCAAGTCCGAAGATTTCAAAGAGGGCGTCACCGCGTTCTTTGAAAAACGTTCACCGAATTTTACCGGCAAATAATCAGACACCAATTATCAGACACCAATTAAATACAGCCGGCCTCGCTTCATTAGCGAGGCTTTTTTGCGCTCGAAAATAAAATCTTTGACTATGATTTGACACCCTTTTCGCCGTATTGTAATTTAATAATGAAATTGAAAATCGTTTTCAATAAGAAACAGATATGGAGAACAAACAGGTGAGTTTTAAGATCAGATCGTTCGTCTTTGTAGCGATATTACTATTGGCCCTTTCGATGATCGGCTGGGGGCGGCCGGATGGCGGCGAAGCGGGAACACATTTTACGGGTACGGTTGTCGACCAAAATAACGCTGCTGTCGCCGGTGCAAGCATCACGGCAAACCTTCTCGGTACATCTATCAAATCGCAAACGTTAACCAACGCAGACGGCTCGTTTTTGCTCGATCTTGCTCGTGGCGAATATTCGCTAACGGTACAGGCAGATGGATTTGATCCATACTCACGAGTGATCGAAATGCGTGTTACCCAGCAAAACGAGACTATTGTCTTGTCGGTCAAGACTGCGACCGCGACCGTTACCGTGAGCGATGACGCGATCTATACGATCGGCGACATCCGGAGTGCGACCAAAACATTCACGCCCATGCTCGATGTGCCTCAGGCTATCACGGTAATCAAGAATGAGCAGATATCAGACCAAATGCTGTCGAGTATCGCGAATGTCGTTCAATATGTGCCCGGCGTATCGTCGCATCAGGGCGAAAACAACCGCGACGAGGTGATCATTCGAGGTAACCGGAGCGGGGCGGACTTTTTTCGCGACGGTGTGCGGGACGATGTGCAGTATTACCGCGATCTCTATAATATGGAGCGGTTTGAGGCATTAAAGGGCCCGAACGCTATGATATTTGGACG
>JBGTII010000197.1:0-3012 GCA_041745735.1 Pyrinomonadaceae bacterium
CGATCCGCATTATCTCTCGTGGAAAGCGCGGCAGCACGGATTCGATTCGCAGTTTATCTCGCTTGCCGAACAGGTCAATTCGACGATGCCAAACTACGTTGTCGAACTGGCGACAACGGCTCTCAACGACAGCAAAAAATCAGTCACCGGATCAAAGATCCTGATCCTTGGGGTTGCGTATAAGAAAGACATCGACGATATGCGCGAGTCGCCCGCTTTGTCGATCATCGACCTGCTGCGGGCAGACGGAGCTGACGTTTATTACCACGATCCGTTCGTTCCCGAGGTGACTTTTGACCACGCCTACACGATCGGCGACGCCGAACCGCTCTACAATAAAGAGCTGACTGATGACCTGATCCGCGAATCGGATTGCGTTATCATCTGTACCGAACACACGCCGGTGGATTACAATCGCGTGTGCGAGCTCGCGTCGCTGGTGGTCGATACTCGCGACGCTCTGTCGGTCGAGACACGTGGCGAGAGCAAAGCACGGATCGTCCGCCTATAAATTTCAAATTTGAGATCTCAAATACAAAAAATATTGCTCATTGCCGGTGCGCGGCCAAACTTTATGAAGGTCGCGCCGATCTACGCCGAGATGAAGCGGCGGCCTCAGGAGTTTGAACCGTTGATCGTGCATACCGGCCAGCATTACGATGCGGCGATGTCGGAGTCGTTTTTTGAGGATCTGGGAATGCCAAAGCCGGATGTGCATCTTGGTGTCGGGTCGGGTTCGCACGCGGTTCAAACAGCGAAGATAATGACCGAATTTGAGCCGGTCGTGCTGGAGCATAAACCTGATTGGGTGGTGGTCGTTGGTGATGTAAATTCGACGATCGCGTGTGCTCTCGCTAGCGTAAAGCTCGGTGTAAAGGTCGCTCACGTGGAGGCAGGCTTACGTTCGCGCGACAGACAAATGCCGGAGGAGATAAACCGGATCCTGACGGATTCGATCTCAGATCTGCTGTTCACAACATCGCAAGATGCCGATGAAAATCTGGCTCAAGAGGGCATTCCGGCGGAACGTGTCCGTTTTGTGGGCAATGTAATGATCGACTCGTTGCTTGAGCATCTCAAGATCGCCGAAAACTCGCCGGTTCGCAATGACCTCGGCGTCGAAGGCAAAGACTACGTGGTTGTAACGCTCCATCGTCCCTCGAACGTTGATGACAAACTCACATTTACGGGGATTTTAGATGCAGTGCTTTCGGTCGCGGAACGGCTGCCGATCATCTTTCCCGTGCATCCGCGAACTCAGGCAAAGATCAAGGAGTTTGGATTTGCCGAAGCGATCGCGAATTCAAATATCCGTCTGATCGACCCGCTTGGCTATCTTGATTTTATGCGCCTGTACAGCGGAGCAAGGCTTGTATTGACGGATTCCGGCGGGCTGCAAGAAGAGACAACGGTGCTTGGAATTCCATGTCTGACCCTGCGTCAAAATACCGAGCGGCCAGTCACGATCGAGATGGGCACGAACATTTTGGTCGGCACTGACACTAAAAAGATCAGAGACGCTGCAACTGAAATACTCGATCTCAAATCTGACATTTTAAACAAAAAAATCCCGCCGCTATGGGACGGCAGATCCGCCGTACGCATCTGTGACGAACTGACAATGAGTTGATCGCGAAAAACGCAAAAAAGATTCAAATAAAGATTGTCTCTTTTCTAGCGTCTTTCGAGTATTCGCACTAATCTTTATTGACTCTTTTCCATCGGGTAACCGGCGGTTTGCCACGCGTGAGTTCCGCCGACCATCGCATAAGTGTTCGCAATACCTTTCTGATTCATTTGAAAGGCCAAACTCGAACTTGTGCCTTCGCTTGCACAGGAACAGTAAACGATGACCTTCTTTCCTTTAGAAATAGCGGTAAACTTATCATCGGCAGATCCTGATGGTAAGCGGATCGATCCGGCGATATGTTCGGCGTTGTACGCGGACTCGGCTCGACTGTCGACAATGATCGCGATCCCGGCATCGACGTCTTTTTTGGCTTCCTCCACAGAGATCCTCGGAACAGCGGCGACGGACTCGTATTTGCGATACTCGGCTAGCTGCACACGTTGGCAACCAATAACGGAAAGTATGCCAATGAGGAAAAACCAATAGGCGGCCTTTTTCATAATTTTACTTCTCACCAAACGCCGTCAGTACCTCATCGGCGTGGGCCGCGACATCGACCTTGTCAAAAATTTTGACGATCTTGCCATCGCCGTCGATCAAGAAAGTTTTGCGAAAGGTGCCCATGTACTTTTTGCCGTACATCGATTTTTCGCCCCAGACACCATACGCCTCGACGATCTGTTTGTCGGTGTCGGCGAGCAGGTCAAACGGGAGCTGAAATTTTGAGATAAATTTCTGGTGCGACTTTTCGTTGTCGGTCGAGACGCCGAGCACGCGGATGCTCTTGCTTTTATAAACATCGTCGGCATCGCGAAATGAGCAAGCCTCTTTTGTGCAACCCGGCGTGTCGTCCTTTGGGTAAAAGTACAAAACGACCCTCTGGCCCTTGAGGTCGGCAAGTTTTACATCGTTTCCGTCTTGGTCCTTGGCATTAAAATCCGGTGCCTTATCGCCTTCTTTCAGCATAATTCTCCTTACGTAGGGTAAAATCTATTTTTCAAGATTGTAACACGCGGACAAATGTTTAGACCTATCAGCGAACAAAACGCCCTAGCTAAGCTCAATACTTTGAGATCGGATTTTCGGTCAGAGATCGCCGAGACCTATGAGCATAGAGCGAAATCTTGCGCGGTGTGTGAGACGCCGGGGGCGTGCTGTCTGGACGAGCATTTTGTGAACGTGCATGTTTCGCGGCTTGAGGCTAAGGGGATCAGGAAAGCCATTGCTGAGCTGCCCGCTCAAACGCAAGAGGCCGTACGCGAACGCACGGCTCGGACGATAGAAAAATACAAGCTTGACGAAGCAATCGACACCCGCACATCGACATATGCGTGTCCGCTGTTTGAAAAAGGAACTGGCTGTCTTGTCCACAACACTGCCAA
>JBGTII010000198.1:0-5938 GCA_041745735.1 Pyrinomonadaceae bacterium
ATGGCAAAAGCACCTGCGTCCTCGAGCATTTTAGCGTCTTCGATCAGCAATTTGGCTTGCTCGGCGGTACGGCCCTGTACGCGGTAGCCGCCCATTTTGTAGACCGACTGCGGCGTCAGTCCGATGTGTGCAACGACTGGAATCTCTTCGTTCACTAGCCGTTTGACCAGTTCGACGCGGTTACGTCCCCCTTCAAGTTTCACAGCTTCGGCTCCGCCGTATTTCATCAGGCGCAATGCATTTTTGACGCTATCATCCTCATTCACATGATAGGTGCCAAACGGCATATCGGCGATGACCATCGCCCGCTCAGTGCCGCGTTTTACGGCGATACAGGCGGAGATTATCTCGTCCAGCGAGACGGGAATTGTGTTGCCATAGCCGTGTATGACATTGCCCATGCTGTCGCCGACGAGGATCATATCGACTCCGGCCTCATCGACGATGCGGGCGGTCGGGTAATCGTAGGCCGTCAGACAGACGAGTTTTTCGCCGCGTTCCTTAGCCGCACGGATAGCCGGCAGGTAAACTTTGCCCTCTTTGTCGGGTTGAAGATATGCCATAAAGTTCTAACAAGAATAGCTTTTCACGCTTTGCAAGTCTAGCTATTTGCGGCGAGTTCGCGGGCGATATCAAAGTTTGGGTTCCAGCGTTTTACCTCGCTGGTGTCATCGACTTTTGCCAGCAGTTCGCCGATCTCGGCTTGCAGGACAGGGTGGACAAAGTTTGGTGCGATCTCATTGAGCGGGACCAGGACAAATTTGCGAAGGTGAAGCCGCGGGTGCGGCAGGGTGATGAATTCGGACGTCATCTGCTGATCGCCGAAAAAAAGTATATCGAGATCGGCGGTGCGGGGCTTTTTGACGGTTTTATCACGCCGCCCGAGCAGGTATTCGATACGCAGCAGGCGGGCCATCATTTGCGAAGCGCTCACGTTGGTCACGTGTATCTCGGCGACCATATTCAAAAAATTGACATCGCTCTCGATCTCGAGCGGCTCGGTCTCATAGATCGCCGACAGCTTATCGACACAAAAACTGGCCTCCATCAGCGCCCGCACCGCGAGAAGCAAATTTCCGGCGCGGTCGCCAAGATTTGAGCCGAGTCCAACGTATGCGATTGTATGGTTAGCGTCCGTCATAGCGCTGCCTAATAATCGAACGAAAACGCCCGCTTGTCAACGCCGCATCAGATCCTGAGCCCGCGTAGCGGGTGACAAGCATAAAGCCATGGGTGTAAATCCGTGGAAAACAAAATGACAGATCAAAACCCGCGTAGCCGGTGACAGCGTTGATACCGCAAGTCCGGATACCCGACATCGTTCAAGAGGATATGAGCGGAGCGGGCAGACGGATTAGGTTGGTTTTGTGGGCGTTGGCGGTGGTGCTGGCGTTTCCGCTTGTCTTATCTGTCTTTGCATTTATTAATGGCTCTCTAGAAATGTTCCCGACCGCCGAACAGCACGCCAAGGTCCGCATCGCTGCGTCCATCAGTTTCGTATTCTTCGCGGCGATTGAGGCGACAGTTCTCACAATCCTATTCCGTACCCGCCAGTAATATGAATTTGCCAGCACGTTGAAATTTACAATTTCACATTTCAATGTTTCAATAGTTTTGTCGAATGTTTGAAAACCAGTAGTGTTTCTTCCTAACACTCGGGCGGTCGCGTCGCCGTCTTTACACAAATCCGGACGCCAAAACCTGATGCCGAGAAGAAAATTTCGTCACACGCAGCGTTTTGAACCCGCAAACGAATCCAGTTTACAGGAATATTTAATTAATCAGCCGGCCCCGACGACGACCCGGACGGAGCTGCTGCGGCTGATCCGCGGCGGTGAGGACACTTATCTTGAGCTCAAGGTAAAGCTGTCAAATTCCGAGCGGATCGCGCAGGGCATTGTCGCTCTGGCAAACACGGACGGCGGGACGATCATATTTGGCGTCAACGATCAGCTGCGGATCGAGGGCGTTTCAAACCCCGAATGGGTGCAGCAGGAATTGACGCGGATCTGCCGCGAAGAGATCGTGCCGGCGATAGTGCCGATGATAGATACGATCGCTTTTGACAGCGGCAAACGCGTCGTTGCGCTGGATATAGACGGCAGAAAAAAGCCGTACCGAACCCGCGACGGACGTTTTTATCTGCGATTTGGAGCCGAAAAACGCGAGGTTTCGCGTGCCGAGCTGTCGATGTGGCTGGACGAATTGCGTCCGCTTGGTTTTGAGAACATCCCTTTGCAGGAAGTGGTCGAAGGGGATTTTGACGACGCTCTACTGTGGTCATTTGCAAGCGGATTTGACGACAACGCGCCGAACCGGAGCCTTTATAATACTGCGGATTTTTTGCGAAAGGATCTGATGCTTGCGGTGGGGACGACGGATGAGTTTTTTCCGACCGTCGCGGCTTTATTGCTGTTTGGCAAGAACGAACGAGTTGCTGAATTGCTGCCTCGGTCTAACGTGACGGTCGCTCGGTTCTCCGGCGATAACGGTAATGCTCAATTGATCGAAGCGATAGAGGCCAAGGGAAATCTGTTAACGCAGTACGAGATGGTGATGGGTTTTATTCAGCGTTATACGGATCTTGCGAAAGAGCAGCCGAAACGAAAACTGACGCTCGTGACCGACGAGGTCGCCAAACAACGCGGGACGTATCATTTTTATTCCGTGTCGGAGGCGATAATTAATGCCCTCATGCACCGCGATCTCGCCCTGCGTGACATACGCACGCGGATCAACATTTACGATAGTGCGATCGAGGTCATTAATCCGCGAAGGACGAATGGTTTCTCACCGCCAGCTTCGCGAGCAATACGTTACGGCATCACGCAGCGGCTAAATCCGCAGATCTCAGCGATATTTACCCGCCGCGAATACGGCATCCGCGTCCCGCACGGCGGCCTGCCAATGATCCTGCGGCAATCAAACCGTTTCTCAGGCCGCAAGCCGGAGATCTATATTGCGAATGATGAATTTAAGCTAAAGCTCTACGCCACATGAAGTCAGCGACCAAGACTGAGAACGATAAGGACGACGCCGATCCACCGCGAGGGCTTTCAGGTCGACTGATCGCGTTGATTTCGGCATTAACGGCTCTCGTTTATTTTTTCTCGAATCCACGCCCGCAAAATCATTACGATTACACCTTTCGAGTCGCCGAAAATCTGCTTGGCGGAAAGATAGCGTTCACCCAGCCGCAGCCGTCGTGGTTGAATGAGTTTGTGCCTTTCGAAGGCTTTTATTATTCGGTGTTTCCACTTGGTGCGGTTTTGTCGATGATTCCGGCGGCTTTGCTCAAAGCACTCGGATTTATCACGCAAATGCCCGGGGCTTGGATCGCGGCGATACTTGCGGGCTTCGCGTGTTTTTTGTTGTTAAAGATCGCTTCGAAGTACGAGGTGTCGCGTTCGAGACAGATATTGTTGACGATGGTGATCCTGTTTGGGACGTTCGCTTGGACAAATCTTACGTTTACCGGAGCGTGGCAACTGGCGCTCGGGTTCGCAATGGTCGGCGAGATCGGGGCGATCTATTTCACCGTGTACGACCGCAGGCCGCTGCTCGCGGGGTTTTTCTTTGCCTTGGCGTTTGGTAATCGGACGGAGAATTTACTCACGGCTCCGGTGTTTATGTACTTGCTCTGTCGGTCAGAACCCGCTGCGTCAGCGGCGGGCCAGGTAGGCGATACAAAGACGACAAAAGATGTAACTTTCTGGCCGCCCGCTCACGCAGGCGGTTCTGACAAGATCCGCAGCCTCGCCTGGTTTTGTTTAGTTCCGTTTGTACTTGGTGTCTCAACGCTTATCTACAATTACGTTCGCTTTCATTCGTTCACGGATTTTGGTTACGCGCGGATACCGGGCGTTTTGGCGGAGCCCTGGTACAACCACGGCATCTTTTCGCTGTATTACATACCGCGACAGGCGTGGGAAATGCTGATCAAAATGTGGGAATGGAAAGCGACGTTTCCGTACTTTATCCCAAACGGCTTTAGCGGTTCAATACTGCTGAGCAGCCCGTTTTTGTTGTTTTTGTGGAGATTTGGTTCGCGGGACAAAATGCTCAAATATGCGGCGTGGGCCGCGGTCGCGGTTCTGACATTTTTGCTTTGGACACACGGAAACTCGGGCGGCTGGCAGTTTGGCTATCGCTACGCAATGGTTTTGTTGCCGTGGATATTTATGATCATGCTCGAAACTGCTCCGAAACGTATCACCCCCGTCGAATGGGCACTGTGTGGTATTTCATTTGTTATGAACGCTTACGCCACGTGGCTCTTTCATTGGACCGAATACGTTAAACCCTAATGTTACTTGATCTCTCGCCGCTAAAAGCTTCACGCGATTATCGTCTGCTGTTCTTTGGCCAGCTCGTTTCATTTTTCGGCTCGATGATGACGTTTATCGTGGTGCCTTGGCAGATGTATCAGCTGACGCAGTCGTCGGCGATGGTCGGGTACATTTATCTCGCCGAATTTGTCCCGATGGTCGTGCTGGCGTTTGTCGGCGGGGCACTTGCGGATTTTTTGGACAAACGTAAAATGCTGCGGTTTACTGAGGTCGGCCAGACGGTTGTGACGGCTATATTGCTGGGGAATTCACTGTTGCCGCAGCCGCAGATATGGATACTTTTCGTTGCGGTCGCTCTGCACGCAGGGCTTGCGGCGATACAGCGTCCTGCGTTTGAATCTTTTATTCAAAAGGTCATCCCCGCCGAGATGATGTCAGCCGTCATGGCACTAAATTCGATCAGGTTTAGTATTGGCATGATCGTCGGCCCGGCGGTCGCGGGTATTATTGCTACGCAATTAAGTCCGTCGGTGGCGTACGGCATTGATTTTCTAACGTTTGCGGCTTCGCTGATCGCGGTATTTATGTTGCGGAGCGTGCCGTCGCCGGAAAACGCTGAGAGGCCGAGTTTAGCTGGGATCAAAAAGGCGTGGAAATATGCCTTTTCGCGGCAGGAGCTTGTTGGCACATACTTTATCGACATCGCAGCAATGTTTTTTGCTTTTCCGCAGGCGTTGTATCCGGCTCTCGCCGTCATTTACGGTGACAAGTACGTCGGATTTTTCCCGGCGGCGATCGCGATCGGTGCTCTCGCGGCGAGTGCGACCTCCGGCTGGACTAAGAATGTCCATCGGCACGGCGTTATGGTCATCGGGGCGGCAGTGCTGTGGGGCGTAGCGATATTTTTCTTTGGCCTTGTTGATAGTCTTGTACCGGCGCTGATCCTGCTAGCGGCGGCGGGATTCTTTGACATGATCTCCGGCATCTTTCGCGGTGCGATATGGAATCAAACTATCCCAAATTACCTCCGCGGCCGCCTCGCCAGCATCGAAATGATGAGCTATCTGACCGGGCCGATGCTCGGCAGTGCTAAAATGGGAATCGTCGCGGAGACATTTAGCGTAAAAACTGCGATCGTTTCCGGAGGGGTTTTATGCGTAGCGTCGGTGCTAGGCTCGGCGTTGTTCTTTCCCAAATTTTTCAGCTACGATGGCCGCAAAGGGATCAAGCAGCGTGAGATCGAAGAGGCGGAGAGAGCAGAAATGGGTCGCGTTTCGGAAACAGAATTTTAGCCGCCGAGTCCACAGAGATCTCTGAGGGCTGCTTTGCCCACTCCGTGTTCTCAGTGTTCTCTGTGGCAAACTATTCTTATGGCAATCTTACGAAAACGTCAGATCGAGAATCTGGGGCAGATGAACGGAGAACAGCTTGAAGCTTTTCTTAAGGCGATGCCCGCCGGACAGGAATCGATGAGTCAACTGATCGACCGTGTCGAAGACGAGCTTTATGAAACCGAATGCGATCACACTCTACGGTACGCGATGCGTTTTATGATGGAACGCGGGTTAAATTTCCCAAAGATAACCAACTGGCTCAACGAGAATGGCGGCTACTGCGACTGCGAAGTGATGAAACATATCGCACCCTAT
>JBGTII010000199.1:0-14201 GCA_041745735.1 Pyrinomonadaceae bacterium
CGATCTTTCCGGCAAAGCTGATGTCTTCGAGAAGCTTTTCTACCAAAGTATGCAACCGACGGGCACCAATATTTTCCGTAGCCTTATTGATCTCCTCGGTCATCTCGGCTAATCGATCTATAGCGTCGTCGGTAAAAGTAAGCTCGATTCCCTCTGTACCTAATAATGCTTGATACTGCTTAATGAGCGAATTTTTTGGCTGCACGAGTATCCGCTTAAGGTCGTCAATCGTTAATGATTCGAGTTCTACGCGGATCGGAAAGCGACCTTGCAACTCGGGTATAAGATCTGACGGCTTAGAAACGTGAAACGCCCCGGCGGCAATGAACAGTATGTGATCCGTGCTCAACATGCCGTATTTAGAGTTGACGTTTGTACCCTCGACGATCGGCAGCAGGTCTCGTTGGACACCCTCACGCGAAACGTCCGGGTTCCCTCCTGTCTCGCGGCCGGCGACCTTATCGAGTTCGTCTAGGAAGATAATGCCCGATGACGCCGCCTTTTCGAGCGCCTGTCGGGTGATCTGCTCCATATCGACAAGGCTTTCCTGTTCGTCGCGGAGCATGTATTTCCGGGCTTCGCCGACGGTCAACTTCTTTTGGACGGTCTTGGTTGGAAACATATTCCCGAACATATCCTTGAAATTGACGCCCATCTCCTCCATCCCCTGGCCGCCGATAAAATCTATGGTGGCATTTCCGCGATCGGTGGTCTCGATATCGATCAAGCGGTCGTCGAGATCACCTCTTACGAGCTGTTCACGCAGCTTTTCGCGAGTGCGTTGGATGGATTGCGGTGTCTCAGTCGGTTCTTCGCCGTCCTGCGTCTGATAACGAAAGTCAGACGGCGGAAGCAATAGGTCGAGTAGGCGTTCCTCGACATTTTGCTCGGCACGGGGTAGGACGCCCTCAAAAGCTCCTTGTTTTGCCATATCGACGGCAACATCGGCGAGTTCGCGGACCATGCTTTCGACATCGCGGCCGACGTAGCCGACCTCGGTAAATTTTGACGCCTCGATCTTTATGAACGGGGAATTGGCGAGCTTTGCGAGCCGCCGTGCGATCTCGGTCTTACCGACACCGGTCGTGCCTATCATCAGGATGTTTTTTGGCAAAACGTCCTCGGCGATCTCAGGCGGCAGTTTTTGACGACGAATGCGGTTGCGTAAAGCCACTGCGACTGCCTTTTTTGCTGCGTTCTGACCCACGACATATTTATCCAACTCAGCCACGATCTGCCGCGGCGTGAGGTCGTCGAGATTTCGTTTTTCGACGGTCTCACCGCCTAAATAAATAGCCATAATTAGGACCAACTGGGTAATTTTCGGAGATACATGGCTAGATAGTCCCAAATCAAACCAATGATAATGAATTGCACAGTTCCCGCTAGGACCAAAACGTAAGTGTTGCCAATAAGAAAGCCCGACTCCATTCCAATTAGTCGCTCGGTCATATTTAGAAACAGTCCAGATGGTGCCAGGAGAAAGATGGCAAAAATGTGCCAATCAAAAATCAGAGCGACAGCATTGAGCAACAGATATATCGCAGGGAAAAATATGATCTTTTTTGTTGTTACGAGTTTCCACATTATCAACAACTCTGAGCTTTAAATCTCCTCGACGACAATATCATTATTTGTGTAAATACAGATCTCACCAGCTATTCGTAGAGCTTCCTCAGCTATCTCTTTGGCGGTTAGCGACGTGTGTTTCATCAACGCCCGGGCTGCGGCAAGAGCATACATGCTGCCGGAACCAACCGATAGCAAGCCATCGTCGGAAGAGATCACGTCGCCTTTGCCGGATATGAGAAAGGCGTCGGTGCCGTCGGCGACGATGAGCAGGGCTTCGAGATTTCGCAGGTATTTATCGGTGCGCCAGTCTTTGCTCAATTCAATCGCCGCACGTTCGAGCTGCCCTTGAAATTGCTCAAGTTTTGTTTCGAAACGCGTGAGCAGCGAAAATGCATCAGCTGTCGAGCCTGCAAAACCTGCGAGGATCTTACCGTTAGAGATACGCCGGACCTTACGTGCATTGCCTTTGATGACAGTTTCGCCAAGCGTCACCTGGCCATCGCCTGCCATCGCTGTTTGGCCGTCGCGTGTAACGAGCAGGACGGTCGTGGAGCGAATTCTCGCCATATTGCTTTCTTGCCGCATAAAAACTAAATGATAAGGTTTTAATTTCAAATGCTCAAGACAGTCGAGAAAGTCTAGTCAGTCAGGAAAGTCTAGAAAGTCCAAAAAGGCGGACTTCCTAGACATAGTAGACTTTCTATACTCTCTTGACTCTCTCGTTGATATGTCTGAACATTAAAGGGTTTATGGGAAAGCGTCCGAGAATAGGCATCACAATGCGGCTGGAGATGGAAACCCGCAGGTTCTATCTCGGCCGAGATTACAGCGAGGCGATAGAGGCTTGCGGCGGCGTTCCGGTGCATATCAGCCTGATCCCGAAATCGGAGTACATTGCTAACGCTATTGCGGGTCTGGACGGCATTTTACTGCCGGGAAGCAATACGGATATCGATCCCTATTACTACGGCGAAGAGGCGCATCATCGTCTCGGCACGGTCATCCCCGAAAAGGATGAGACGGATCAGCTTGTCTTAGCCGAGGCTGAAAAGCTTGGTCTGCCGGTTTTGGGCATTTGCTATGGTATGCAGGCATTGAACGTTTATCGAGGTGGTTCGCTGATTCAGGATATCGAATCGCAGGTGAAGGGAAGCTATAAGCATGAACAGGGTGCTCCGCACACGCGAAATTCGCACGGCCTTACGATCGCAAAGGGCAGTGTTTTAGGGAGTCTCGCAGCGGTTAAGGATTCAACGGGCGATATTCGTGTTAATTCGTCGCATCATCAGGCTGTGAATAAGGTCGGGAAGAATTTGAAAGCGGTTGCGTGGGCAAAAGATGGCGTTATCGAGTGTATCGAAGATACGCGCAAGGGCCGGTTTATAATGGGTGTTCAGTGGCATCCTGAAATGACCGCCCCCACGGATGCCGTTTCACTTGAGATATTTGAGCTTTTTGTGGATAAGTGTAGAAAGGCGTAACTTCGAGCGGCGGGATTCGTATGATTAGACAGGAACTAAGGTTTTTGCAAGTTAAAGTAATTTCGAGAGTGTGGTAACACATTTATTGTCAATAAATACAGGTAATAGTTAAAGTAGATAATTGAGAGCAAATATTGATGGATAATCCGATATTGGTTGGAATAATTTCATGGTTCGTACCCGGGCTCGGGCATTTGATGCAAGGGCGGGTGATTCGAGGGGCGATCATTGCCGTGATCGTATGGACAATGTTCGTCATCGCTCTGTTGAGCGGCGGGGCACATTATCCGGGCTTTGATTTCAAAGACGGCACACTGCTATATCTGCTCAATGTTTTTGCGCGGTTCGGCAATGGGTTGGGTGCGGTCGTGAGTTTTATCATTGCGGGTACGCCTTCACCGCAAGTCGCCGCTCTTGCGACATTTGAGTACGGCGGACGTTTTCTAGAGGTAGCCGGGCTGCTAAATTATCTGGCCGCAGTCGATGCAGCAGATATCTCAGTCGGGAGGAAAAAATGATCCATTTTCTTTATCTGATCGGATTCGCATTTTTTGTCTCGATAGCTTTTGCGATCTTCGCTAATGGAACGATGCGGGAGCGTGTATTTTACGGTGTTAAAACGTTTTTGCAGTTTACCTTGATCAGCCTCGTATTGGCTTGGATACTGTATTTTATCCCTTGGTAGAAACATGAGTTTCCTTCAAGTATATTGAACTTTTGGTCCGGTCCGGACCGGGTGGACCAAAGTGGACCAGAGGTGGACCAGACTCAGATCATAGGAGCGAAATGCCGCTTGTCGAGACCGAGGGCCTGGTCATCAAGAGCTACAATCTGGCCGAAGCCGACCGTATCGTCGTCCTTTTGACGCACGATCACGGCGTGGTTCGCGGCGTTGCAAAGGGTGCAAAGCGGCTTAAGAGCAAGTTTGGCAGCGGGCTCGAGCCGTTTTCGGTCGTCCAAGTAACGTATTTTCAAAAAGATTCGGTCGAACTGGTATCGATCCAGAAAACGGATCTGATCCAATCGTATTTTGACGCCGCGAGCGACCCTGATTTCCTGCAGAAATTTTCATATCTCGGCGATCTGCTCCTAACGCTTTCGCCCCCGCACGATCCGAACGAAACGCTTTACCGAATGGTCAAAGCGTGCGTCGAAACTGCGTCGGCCGACCGCGCGGCACTATTGAGCACCGGCGTTTATTTCGAATTGTGGATGCTGCGGCTAGCCGGATATCTGCCCGATTGGGGGCATTGCAATGCCTGCAGACGAGAGTTTGACGACGAAGAGACGGCAAATGTGCTGGCCAATTTTCATCTTATGTGTCAAGCGTGTCGCAAAGCGCCGGCGACGCGGCCGTTTGAGGGAACGGATCGCGCGATCGCCGCGGCAGCAAGACGTCTGGCACCTCGCGAATTTGCGGCATTTACTGTCGACAAGCATGACGCTCTAAAGGCGTTATCCATTATACTTAAGCTAATCGTCTCAAGTTCGATAGGCAGGGAAGTGACGGGCGAAAAATCGCTGGCGATAAAGACGCAAGGTTAATGAAACGCATTGGCTGGCTAATCTCAACATATTTGTTACGGGTCATCGTCCCGTATTTCGCGATGGCTTGGCTGCTGTTGAGCGTGATCTTGTTTGTGCAGCAAGCAAGCCGCTATTCGGACATATTCTTTAGCGCAAACATCCCGACCAGTCTGGTCTGGCAACTGACGATCGCATTGATCCCAAATGTAATTGCATTTACATGTCCAATGGCAATGCTCGTCGGCACGATCATCGGCCTGTCAAAAATGCAGGGCGACAGCGAACTGGTGGCGATACGTGCGTCCGGCGTAGGCAATCTGCAGATCGCCGTGCCGATCATGATCCTCGGCGTGCTGCTGTCGGGATTTGCATTTCTTGTCAATCTCAAGGGCGTGCCGCTTGCCGCGTCGCTTGTGAGGAATGTCGCGCTGCAGACGGCGCTAAAAAAGCTCGAATCGCCGCTCGAACCGGGCGTTTTTAATACCGAGGTCGCCGGTTACACCATTTACGTTAAGGGCGGCGACATCGAGACCGGCCGATGGAAAAACATCTTTATCTACAGCGAAGACGCGGCAAACAAAAGCGTGCGTCTGATAACGTCAACACAAGGGCGAGTCGATACATCGGATGAATCGTCGGAGCTGGTGCTTGAAAATGCCTCGGTCTCGACACTGCCGATGACGCCGGGAGCGGGTAAGTACATCTCTGAAAGCATCGGTGAGGTGCGGCTGGCGATCAAGACGAAACGCGGGGACCTGATAGACAAACTGCAAAAGCCTGAGTTGACACCACAGGAGCTTGGACTCGCTCAGCTTTCCACCTACGCGGCCGGTAAGGAAGGGAAGGACCGGGTCGAAGCGGAGTTGATCTGGCAGCGTAGGTTGCTGCTCTCGATAACGCCATTTATCTTTTGTGTACTTGGGACGGTGATGGTTCTGAGGTTCAATCGTGGCGGCCGGGGGCGGGGAATCGCGGTCGCATTGGCGGTGCTCATCGTCTTTTATCTGGTGTCATTCCTTGGCGAGCAACTCGCCCGCACCGGCACCATTAGTGTTACGCAGGGAAGTTTGATACCGCTGATCGTCAGCGGGATAGCCGTGCTCTGGTTCACCTACTCGCGACGGATCGATTTTTGGAGCGTCCCAGCTGAAAAGTTTAAAGCCGCCATCGGGGGACTTAACCAATCAAGGAGCAAGATTCAGTTTCGCAATATTTTTCTAGATCTCACGACCGGGCTGCGTGATTTTGACATCATCCGCAATCTGCTAAAAAACTTTTTCCTAACGCTATCCTTTCTGATGGCGATCTTTGTCATCTTTACGGCATTCGAGCTGTGGAAATTTGCCGGTTCGATGGATGGCGGCATTGTGTTGTTGCTTAAATATTTATTGTATTTGTTACCGTTCGTCTATATCCAAATCGTGCCGTCGGCGGCGATGATCGGAGTGCTGGCGACCTACGCCATCAAATCCAGACAAAACGAGATCGTTACTTGGACATCGGCCGGGCAGAGCGTTTACCGGTTGCTGTTGCCAAGTTTCGTTTTAATGGCGGCCCTCGGTGGACTGAATTGGGGAATACAGGAACTGCTTTTACCTAAATCTAACCGTCTGCAGGACGGCACCCGTGACCAGTTACGAGCACGCGGGAAGTCGGAAGACCGCTCCGGGAAATACTGGATCGCCGGCGATCAGCGTATCTACTCTTTTAGAACAGCGGAATCTGCGTCTGATAACGAAAAGACCATTGGGGGTCAGCAGCCGGCGGTAAACGATACAGCCCCAGCACCCATCGCAGCGTCTGATAACGATAAGCCCATTGCGCCCTGCTCGGCCGGTTGCTTATATGATCTATCCATCTATCAGTTTGTTGATAACGGCACGGCATTGCAATCCGTATACCGCACGAAAAATGCAGTTTGGGAGCGCGGAAAAATAACTTTTTCGGGGAAAGTCGAAAAAAGCTATATGCGTGAGGGCCGTATCGAGACGGAAAACTCAACCGGCGGGGAACTCGCGGAAGCTCAGGATCCGTTTCTTGGGCTGCGCGTGAAACCGAGCCAGTTGAGCACAGGTGAGGTCAAAGGGCAGATCGCAACAAGCGAATCTGACGTAGAGCGTCGCAACCTTTCAGTCGCTCTGGAGAAAAAATATACGACACTGTTTTTGCCGTTTATAATGGCCATATTTGCCGCGCCATTTGTCCTCAGCCTAAGCCGAAAGGGAAATGTTGTGACCATCGGTTATTCGATCGGTCTGTGGCTGTTATTCACCGGAACGAGCAGCGTTTTCGAACAGCTTGGCCTCAATGGGGCCTTATCGCCGACTCTCGCGGTCTGGTCCCCGCTCATCATATTTTCGATGTCGGGCGTTTATCTGCTCACCAAGGTCCGTACATAAATTCACTAAAAGCTCCGCTTAAACAGATACGACATTTTTATGAAGAAGCTACGACCGTTGCCCTGTAGGCCGGGTTCCGGCTGGCCGGTGTATGGATTAAATCCTTTATAATTGAGATCGTCGTTATACCCGGCATAAATAGCCGTGCCGGGACTTGGTGTCCAGCCAAAGACCAGTTGCGGACGGATACGGGCTGAGATATTTGAATAGTCGAGCCGCAGCCGTGTAAAAATACTTCGCGTAAATTGGTACGTCGAACGCAGGCTCACGACATTGTCATCAAACGCCACTTGCTTTGTGTCGTTACGCGTCAGCCGCGAGCGATTGTAGTTGAGTTGTACCTGAAACGCGGTGGTCGGCTGATAGCGGACAGACGATTCGAAATATGTAAGGTTGCCGGCACCGGGATCTTGCCTCGGGGCAGGTGTCGTACAGCCGGGAACTAGGGCACATGTGTGGAACCAATTTACATACGGGGCGCTGACACGCGGATATTTTGGCCCCGCCCCAAAGTCGTAGTCTAGGCTGCCAAAATTTTGGCTGAGCAGCACAAAGAAAAACAGTTGCTTGGACGGCGATGCCTCAATGAAGCCATAGACCTCTTTGCGATTTACCGAGCGTTCGGAGCTAGGCCCAAAGAAAGCTCCTTGCTGCGTCGCCGTGCGTCGTGGGCCAAATTCATGCTCGAAAACGCGTTCGTAGCCGAACTCGAGACCGCTACCAATATATATCTGTCGCTGGAGAGCGATCATGCCTTGCGTATTAGACTGCATTTGCTGCATGCGGGATTTCCAGTCGTAAGTGATATTCGTTTGATTGAATAATCGCTTTGAAATGATCTTTTTCTTGGCGTCGCGGTCCGTTTGATATTGGATGAATGTGCCGAGAAAATTGGTATCCGTACGGTTTGTGAAACCGACATCTGCACGATAATCCTGGGTTCGTCCGCTCGCCGACATGTCCATATAAAGATTACGTCCCGAACGCTGGACAAATCCGCGATAGCCAAATCCATTGCCGGTGCGGTACTGATTGGCGTTGATATTAGGATTGTAAAAATTTCGTCGCGATGTTGTCCCGACGACCTGAAATTCCGCAACCGTACTGGGACTGAGTTTGAATCTGCCGTCAAATGACGCGGTATTATTGTGCTTATCGACGAAGTTATAGGTTGTTGCAAAAAATCCAAGACTGCTTTGTGCTCCGATGTCACGTTTTACACGCAGCACCCCGATGTCGGCGTTTTTATCGACAAAACGCTCGATGCCGCAAACTGTGCTTGGCACGGTTAGCCGCAATTTCTGGCAAAGCAATAAATTTTCACGCTCGTCCACCGAATAGTTACCCGGAGCGTTGTCTGAGGCGTACATCACGCCAAACGTATTCTTACCGCGTCGGCCGGTAAGTTTCAAAGCAATGTCAGGATCGACGATCGCACGAGTATTGACGAGGTTCAACCCGCTCTGAAAAATATCGATGCGTTCTAAAAAGAATGGGCGCTTTTCGGCAAAAAAGATAGGGAAGCGGACGTTGGCTGTGCTGACCGGAGCGTCGGCCTCGACCTGTGCAAAATCCGGATTGTATGCAAAATCGAGCGTGATCGTCGGCGTCAGGCCAAATTTGGCGGTCATGCCAAAATCGCCCTTTACGCCCTCGTTGACGTAACGGCCGCTCGGGTCGTTGTTAAATGTATATCGCGACCGCCGGCCCGTCTGGCTGACCGTAAAGCTCGGGTTTATCTCGAGTTGCCGCGTTGTCGAGATCTCTTCGAGCCCAGTAATATGCCCGGTCTGCCCCAGCATGCCGTTGATCGCGCGGCTCACCGGCATCCACGAATCAAGCTCGTTATTGTTGTATTTTATCCTTCGAAAAATGTGCAGGCCCCATTGTTTGCCCTTCCCGGCCTCGTAACGCAGCGATTTGAATGGGATCGCCGCCTCGATCGTAAAGCCGTCCTCGATCAGCACGCCCTTGGATTCAAACACCAGATCGATACTAAAATCTTCGCCGCGGCCCTCGGTGATGGTACCGTCGCCCTGTATACCCAGCGGGTTAAACGCAAAAATATACGCCTGACGCTTGTCGTTAAAAGTGTCGATGTACATGAGCACGTAATCGTCATTAAAAATATTGTCACGCCGCGAGACGGACGAACGCACGGTCGCCTTATCCTGTTTTACGCGAAACGCAAAATACAGATTCTTTGCGTCATAGGCCATCATAAATTCCGTCGGGTGTTTCGGAGCGATGTTGTCACCCGGCTGGATCTGGATAAAATCCCCGAAAACGGCCGCGCCTTTCCAAACATCGTCACCCAAAACACCATCGATCACCGGCGGTGTAGCCAGCCGGGGGATATTGACCGGTGCGTTCTTTTTGACGAAAACAGAGCCCGGCATATCGTCCGAAGACGTGACGGGGGTCGTATCCTTAACAACCTCTTTCGGTCCGGCGTCCGCGACCGCCGTCTGCGGAGCCTGTGAAAAGATACTCGTTGCGGAAAGGGCTATGACCAAAGCGAAGATAAAAGGTGATGGTAAAAAACGTATTATTTTATTATGCATTTCTTGCGTACTCCGTATTGCTGAATACCGCCGTATAACAGATATAAATTGTGGGGCAGAATTACTTCTTGAAGGGTAAACACCGCCGCGTTTCAATTCGTGACAACTCAAGTCAGAAAATGACTAATTATTCAGTTTGGTCACAAGTGCCAAATCTTACTACGCAGAGTTTTGAGGTTTAGTTGCGATACGGGGAAAAAAAGAAGAACGTCGACAGCGAGATCAGCGATCTGTTGCGGCATTCTAATGGTAAAATTATTTTACCGGAGGAAAATAATATGAGAATGATCGTATTTATGTGTGCGCTTTTGGTTGCCGCTAGCGGTTCTGTGTTTGGTCAGGAATACCAGTTCAGGCCGATGAAAGGATCGGCGACGCCGGAGTACGAGGAGTCTGGCGACCACGGCCAGTGTCTTGTTTTCAAAACTTACATCGTGCTGGCCGAGCCGACCGACGAAGGCGGCGACGATGTCAACGTCTGGATCCGCAAAGGGACCGCAAAGGGAGCCGACGCATGCCGCATGGGTGCGAACCCGAATTACACGATCAAAAACTCAGACAATAATTCGTTCTACGGTATATCGGCAGTTTACTTTTTTGTCGATCAGGGAACCTGCGCCGGAGTGCGAACGCTGCTCGTCTCCCGCACCGAGTCCGGCAACCCTGTCACGACGGTCGATTACATCGGCAGCCCCCGCATCGAAGCCGCCCGGTACCTATTCTTCGACGCCCCCTCAACCAAAAAAGGCCCGATCTCCACCTGCAAAGAAGCCCCCAAATGGAAACGCCAAGGCGGCAGCGTCGGCTGGGTCCAAGGCAAAAAACTAGACCTCGATACCCAAAGATCGATAAATGTCGGTGGGCTGAGGTGTGTGTATTAGGAATGACCCTCGCATTCCGACCGTTGCTGTATCGCGTAGCGATAACCAGAATTTAGCCGTGGGTTTCCCACGGAGATGATAAATAGTTCACCCTCGTCGCGTCAGCGACGATTGAATCAAGATGGCAAATACATATTCAAATCTGTTTTATCACATCGTTTTCAGCACCAAAGGCCGTCTAGATATTATTGATGTGCAGATCGAAGCACGCGTATGGGCGTACATTGGCGGTATCGCGCGAAAACACGGCCTGATCGCGTTGCAGATAGGCGGTATCGAGAATCACATTCATATTCTAATAATTGCCAAACCCTCAATTTCTCCAAGCCAGATCGCCCAATGGTTGAAAGGCGAATCTTCCAAATGGATCCGCCAAGAATTTCCAAACTTACAGAAATTTGGTTGGCAGGATGGTTTCGGTGTGTTTTCAGTTAGCAAGTCCCAAGCCCCGCAAGTGATCGAATATATTAAAGATCAACGCGAGCATCATAAAAAACAGAGCTTTGAGGACGAATATATCGCCCTATTAAAATTGCACGGCGTGGATTATGACGAACGGTATTTGTTCGATTGATTCAGTCGTCGCTACGCGACGAGAAATCTTGTGATCATATTCCGTGGGTTGGAACCCACGGCTAAAATCATTTGATCGCTACGCGACCTTCTAACTTTTCACTATTTCGTGTTACATTCTTTCTGTTCCATCACGGGCGCAACGGATCCCAAGTTGCAGCGGCTGCAGTTTAGTCAGTTTGTAAATGAGAGGCTTTGCTCGTAAATGAGCGGAGCCTTTCCTATTGAAGTCGAAACTGGTTGATACTTAAATGGGTTGGTGCTAAATTTCCGTTGAACGAATTTTCTGTTTTTTTGATTCCGATTAGAAAGGTGCACGTTAAATGTCTATATTCTCTGAAGAAGCGAAGCTCCGCAGCGACACGATACTCAGTTTTATCTAACTATTGCGTTTGTCGGAATAATAATTATTGTTGGCGTCGTGTTTCTATTAAACCTATTTGGAGTCGTCTCGATATCGAAATTATTTCGAGGAGAAATGAAAGTCGAAGGCGAGATATTCATAGTTACCCAGGGTCGGGGAAATGTGAAATTAGGTCTCGTCGAAGTATGTGCAATTCCAGAAAAGGAGATGCTTGATTGGATTGACGCAAAACAGACTAAGGCAAAAATTGAACTCGAGAAAACTAAAAAGCAAGATGCTCTCACTGAGAGTGCTCAAAAAATTGCGGTACAGGAGTACCAAGCTGCAAAGGCCTATGCCGAACGAGTTCATAATGCCTGGATGGCCAATATATTAAACGATTCGTTAAGCAAGGCATACGAGAGTGCGATGAATGAGGCCGCGAAGAAGGCCGAGCTCGCGGACAAAGAGGAAGAAAGGGTTTCGAAGGCAAGGGGCGATAATGCGAAATGGACCTCGCCAGAATTTTATCAGGATGGCTTGCGCGGATGTGAGGTCGTTTCCAAAACGAATTCGGATGGAAAATTCTCCCTGAAACTGAAACAGGAGAAGTATGCGCTAGCTGCAAAAAGCGATCGTAGAGTATTCAACGAAACAGAAGTTTATTACTGGCTAATTTGGGTAAGCCCTGAAAGTGTTGGAAATCCGCTGATGCTCAGCAACGACAACCTGATGACGGCGGAATCTCCAATGAATATTGTTACACTACCCCCAAATGCATGAACGACGGCCGGCATGCGGGCGGCTTTTTACCTTCATCCAACTACCTTGCCGCAGGTTACTACGGTTCTTAGGTCGAATCTCAAATGACAATCGCCCTGAACCTAGTGCGATAAAATGAACTCATGAAAACAAAAATAATAATTGCGATCGTCATCTTATTGACCGCACTTCCTATTGCCGCCCAGAACGCACGGGAGCCTAAGCGGGATCGGTTGGATTCGGCTCCAAAGGCGTTTCGGACATTTTTTGCGAAGTTTCGGACTGCGGTCGAAAAGGGAAATAAAACTCAGGTCGTCACAATGACCCGTTTTCCGTTTGCGTACGGCTATGACGCCGGCGACGAGGGGAAGTACACGAGGACGCAGTTCTTAAAAAATTACAAACACGTCCTCGGCGATTTCTTTGGCGAGTATAAGATGGACAAAAACCCATGGTTCGAAGGCGGCGACGATCAGACCTACACAATATCAACCGAAAGCGCCACGCACCTGACTTTTGCAAAGTCGGGCAACACATTCAAATTCATCTCATACTACGTCGAGCCGTAGAGCTATGGCTGATTTCACTTTTCACCTTTCACTTTTGCCCGGCATTGCGAATGCGCCTTTGGCGAGATGCGGATCTTGCGGAGGTCGAGTATCAGGTTGCCGTCGGGGTCGACCTTGGGGCGGAGAAATTCGATCGTGTCGGGCGGGCGGATGCCAAACTCGGTCACTAGGCGGTACGCGCGAATGATCTTGGAGCCGCGTCGGCCGTAATTTCTCGCCGGATAGGCGTGGCGTGTGCCCGGAACCGCCGGTTTGAGAGCGAGCCGCCGTACAAAGCGGTCAAACATTATCAGATAACCCGTCGGTTCGCCGAGCCGTTCGTGCGTAACGCGGCTGAGCACCAGCGAACCGCCGCGATTAAGCGTCACATACAACCCCGACCAATGCGGCGCCACATCGCCCCGCGGCAGCACAACCCAATCACCATCCGTAAGATCATCAAATCCTTTCATGAAAGTGAAGTTAGCCCATTCAGCAGCAAATTGAAATGCCATTATGCGGGCTTTGCCGATTTTGCGTGTTTTGCGTGTTTTTTTCCGGTCGTGTGGTCAGAGCTTTCATCAACGACAAATCACCATCGTGTCAGAGATCGCGTCCAACCCGAATGGCACGACATTCAAGAAGCTATCGTAAATCCAACTTTTTAGACATTTGAACAGGGAATTGGGCTGTTATCAAATAAGATACGGACGTTGATGCCTAGGCGGAAAGAGAACCACCCCGTCCGCGAAACGCGGCCACCCCTCCTTCGTAAGGAGGGGAGTTTTAAGAAAAAAAGCCCCGCCGAAACGGCGAGGCTTTTTTGCCTTTTTACTTTTGCCTTTTTACTTAGGCACTACGTGCCTGTTTCCCAGCTAGTCATATACTCGAGCATTTCCGGGGTGAGGACGTCCATGTTGATGCCCATGGCGTGGAGCTTGAGGCTGGCGATCTCTTGATCGACTTCCTTAGGCAGGACGTGGACGCCGGCACCGAGTTTGCCTTTCTGTTTGACCAGATATTCGGCAGACAGGGCCTGGTTGGCGAACGACATATCCATCACGCTGGCCGGGTGGCCTTCGGCGGCGGCGAGGTTGATCAGGCGGCCTTCGCCGAGCACGATCACGCTCTTACCACCGTCTTTGCTGATGTATTCTTCGACGAACGGACGGCGTTTGACGGCCGGTGCCGACATATCGCGAAGTGCGTCGAGGTTTAATTCGAGGTCAAAGTGGCCCGAATTACAGACGATCGCACCGTCTTTCATCACTTCGAAATGCTCGCGGTCGATAACGTGGCGGTTGCCGGTCACGGTGACAAAGAAATCACCGATCTTCGCGGCATCCTTGATCGGCAGCACACGCATACCGTCCATAACGGCTTCGATTGCTTTGATCGGATCGATCTCGCAAACCACGACATTCGCACCCATACCGCGGGCACGCATCGCAACGCCTTTACCACACCAGCCGTAACCGACAGTGACAAGCGTCTTACCGGCGAGCAGGATGTTGGTCGCTCGGATGATGCCATCAAGCGTCGATTGGCCCG